>SHMQ01000013.1 GCA_008534395.1 Candidatus Acidulodesulfobacterium acidiphilum | reverse complement strand
AAGCCGCCGACAAAGATATCATTGGCGTTGCCTCCTTTAATTTAAAGTTATTTTGGTCAATAACTATTTTATAGGAGGTGCGCCTATTTTGCCATTGGAAATTTACACAAGATATTTTACACTATCCGAATTATCCAATAGTCTTTAAATATAGGTATTTATTATATTATAATAATATATTATTAAATAATTCACAAGTTCACAAGATTATGTAAGCCGCCCGTTAATCGCCTATTATTTTATAATAAACGGCGGATTTTGTTTTAGTTTTTTCTACTCTCACAGCGACGGATCTTCTTTCAATTAATGTTTCTATAAAATTGTTGAAGTCTTTTTTAAGCATATGCGTATAACGAAGGAGTTTGCTTCTTTCGATAGTCCCGCCGTTGTCTGCGATAATGTTTAATATTTTATTCAGGGTCTCCTGGTTTTTATCTTTTATTAATTTGTCGTAAACGGAATAAAGATATTTTTCAAGAATTAATTTTAATTGTATAGCGTATTCCATATCTTCTTTTCCGATAACTTTATCTTTTCGCATAACGCAGTAAACCATTGCAATTTTTATGACAAGCGTAAAAAGCCTCGTATGAAAACTGCCGTATATTTCTGACTGCCTTTTTTTAGATTCGTTTTCGCTATAATAAAACTCTTCGTAAATTTGCTTCGCTTCCTCCGATAATTTTATTTCTCCTTTAATGCTTAAAAGTTCTTTTAGCTCCTCGACTAAACTATTAGGCGGATTATTGCTTATAGGAAGAGCGATTTCTTTTTTATCCTGCTGGGCATAAAATATCGTAAACCTCTGCATAAACCCGCTCTGGCGGTCTGCTTCTTTTATGTTTTCAGAAATCCATGCTATAGTCGAAGCGCTCAAGATATTAATAGCCGGTTCGTCTATCCTGTAGAGCTGTCCCGTTCCATTTGGACCTTTAATTAATTTCTTTTGAGAAAATCCGTCGTAAACGTCTGTTAAGAATTCTTTAAATCCCTTGTTGTAGCTTCTCTCAAGCGATTTAAGCCATCCGCCGAACTCTCCGTGAAAAAACGTTCCGTAAGGCCTACCCTGAGCAACCATGTAAAACGCTTCGGGCGTTACGTCGGAAGGATAAATCAAAGAGCCGTCTTCCGTATCTAAATTTTCAAGTATTTCCGGACAAGTCTTTATTTAATAATTTAATTTGAAGACTTTCTCTTAATCTTAAATTAACAGATTGGATATTAACGGCATGCTTTAGCGACGCATAACGCAAATCATTTGTTTGCGCGTATTTTTGGTCAAGCCAAGTTTTAAATGCGGCGGCGGATTCTCTTGAATTTTCTTTATTGATTCCGTCTTTTTCGGATATATTACGGCTTAATCCGAAGTCAGACGCTTTAATAACGTGTAAATCATCCCTATCTATATACTTCACGATATTATTAATGCTTGAGATATATGAATTTGCGTTAGATAAAGACATATTTCCCGATGAAACGTTATTTTTTAATGCTGTAATCATATTAACAATATGAGGCTGCTCTAAATCTTTTAAGCTTTTAATGCCGGTTTGAGATTTAATTTCTCTTAAAGTAGCGGAAAGTTTTTCGGCAGTGGAAGAACCACGCTTAATAAATTCCGATATTTCTTTTGCCAGAAACGATATTTTAGATTCGTTTTTTATGCTCATAGCTTTACCGCTCACTTTAAAACCTCGATTCCGATATTTATTTTAAAGAACCGCCTATAAATTTCTCTAATTACCAAAAAATATTTCCGGCGGGTTTCGTCTGATTTATTTGACATTTCTTTAGTATCGAAGAAATCTTTTACCACTTCCTTTTTGCGGATTCCGTCCGTATGGAGTAAATTTTGAGATTCGCAAAATGAAAAGAACTTAATAGCCGCCTTATCCCTGAATTTTTGGGTTTTAGACGTGTTCTGGTGCTTTTGCGCCAAAAATAGCCGGCGGTGCTGTTTATAAAAATCCAATAATTTTCCCATAGTTACCTCTAATACTTGTCTTCTTATGCGTTCCGAATACACCGTTGCCGGTTTTAAATACTAAACCTGTTTATGCTTGCGCAACGGAAGGCAAATCCAAACTTCGGAACTATATATATTGTGTACGTGTTCGTTACTACCGCTCTTCGCGCAAATAAAGAAATTATCACGATTGTAGCGATATTTTTCTATGTACAACATAGAGAAATATCGCTTGAAAATCCATGCAAAACCACTAATCTCAATGCGGACTGGCGATTTTAATCTGCGGACTTTCAATAAACTAACTTAAAAAAACCGAATTAATCGGCTTCAATTTTTCATCGGTTTAGAAGAACTGCTTTAGACTGGCTCCTGAAATTGTTTATGCATTATCTGAGTTGAAATAAAATTGCGGTGCATTCCAAGTAAGTGGTCTGTTCTTCCATTGACGCAACGTTCTTCCGGATGACTTTTTTCTACCCTGCTGCATAGCAATAGAATCATCAATATTGAATATTTTCGCTTTTGAATGAGCGAACGGGGTTATCTGCAGTAAAAATATATAAATTTAAATTCACAAAATATTTTTATTTCTAAATTCATCGAAACTTTCAACCTTTTTTGAAGCTAAAAACTTCTCTAAATCGGCTTCTCTAAATAGGATTTTCCTTGAAGTTTGTAGAAAGTTATCTGCCTTGAAGCTATGTAGCGCCTTAAAGTAGTAGCAGAAACCCTTAAAAATGCGGCGGCTTCGTTTATAATTAAAATATCTTTATCCATAATTTAGTCAATTATATAATTACTTTACAATTATTATATATCAAATTTATTTAATGTCAAGTAAAAAAATAATTGACTAATTGACACGCTGAATTTTATTCTATATAATTGACAATTATGGACGATATACAAGAAACATTAGAAGACCAAGGCGTTGATATAGATACCCCGAAATATATAAAACTACCATTAAACTTTTATTTGTTGCCGGAAATAAAAGCTTTAGATAAATATCCCGAAAAAGACAGATTAATTGCGTCATGGATTAAGCTGCTGTTATTTACCGCAAAATTTGAAAATGAGGGAAGACTGCAGATGAAATCCAATAAAGCAAGACATAAAGAACTCAACCCTTTCGATATAGGCAATCATATGTTTCCGACATCCGTTGCATATTTTGTTAAAATAGATGATTCTAAAGACGTGGAAGAAGAACGGAAATTTGCGTTAAATGCCATAGATATTTTTTTAAAAGAAGGACTGCTCGGAAGAAACGACAATCCAAAAGAACCCTACTTATTTGTCAAAAATTGGAACGACATCTATAAGGCTTCAAAACCTGGCAAAAAGACAGAATGGACTAAAGAGCGCGTAGAAGAAATTCTTAAGGAGAACGATTATAATATGACAAAAGCGGCTAAGACTATCGGAAATACGAAACAGTTTATCAGCTTCCTGGCAAAAAAGTTCGGGATTAAGAAACCGAGCAAGGCATAAGGTATTTAGCATATCCTATAGAAAATTTTTTATAGTTTGGAATTTATTTAAAAAGCTGATAAAATAATAATATAATACACATAATTTTTAATATAAGATATAAAAAGAATTAGAGAATTATAAATACAAACAGGAGATTTAAATAATGAAGATAGTACTAGAAATAAAAGATATCGAAAAAGCAAAAACCGTCATAAACTTTTTAAACCAGAATCCTTATATAAAAATTAAAGATATCGAAAATATAGAGAAAAAGAAAAAAACATTCGATATGAACCAAATGTTCGGATTATGGAAAAAAAGGGCTATTACGAAAGAAGAAATCAGGGAAAAGGCGTGGGGTTTTTAAAGTGGTATTATGCGATACCGATGTAATGATAGAATTCTTCAAAGGAAACGTTTCTACAAAAAACATATTGGAAAACGATATCCTGCCCAAAAATATTGCCTTAAGCGCCATCACTTTGATGGAACTCTATTTCGGGGCTAAAAGCAAAAAAGAGCTTATTCTTATTAAAAAATTCCTTTCAGCCTTTGAGATTTTAAAACTAAATGAAGAAATTACTGATATATCCTTAAATTTAATAGAAATTTATTCCAAAAGCCACAGCCTTAAAATACCCGATGCCTTAATCGGCGCCACATCCCTTTATTATAAAATACCTTTATTTACTTACAACAAAAAAGATTTTAATTTTATAAAGGAATTAAAATTATACTAACATGGCAAATGCCCGTATCAAGGAAAATATATTAAACCAGGCGGATAAACTACCGCACGAAAAGTATAATTTATATGTGATACAAAAAATTGAACGCGGTTTGAAGGATGAAGAAGCAAAAAGGGGACAGATTTATTTATTTTCTTATACCAGGAAACTGTGAATAATACTTTTAATGAAAGTTTGATATTTTAGTCCCTTTTTTGAAGCAATAACTTTTATTTTCTCCAAATCTTCCGAAGAAATTCTAAGAGTTATAGTCTTATCTTGTTTTTTATATAATCTTTTGCGGCATTCTTAAGCTTGTTTATATTTTTCGTGTCATTTTTTATGGATTTTAAATCTAAATCCTTTAAGGATTCTATAATTTCTTTTTCTTCCTCGTCTATATAATTACTACTTATTGTTTTTCTTGTTTTTTTGTCTCCCATTATTTTTTTAAATCTTTTGTCGGGATATATGATTTTTAGAAAAATTTCATTTTAGTATATACTTTAAAAAATTTTCTATAGTTTGGAATTTATTTAAAAAGCTGATAAAATAATAATATCAACATATAATTTTTAATGCAAAATATAAAAGGCGATCGCATATGGCGAATGATCATATAAAGGAAAATATATTAATCCAGATGACTCAACTACCGTACGATATGCAGCTTCGCGTTCTGGATTTTGCAAATTCGTTATCTCCCAAAGGCGTGAAGGGAGATATACTCTCCAAATTCAGAGGGTCAATTTCTTCGGATGATTTAAAACTTATTGAAAGCGCTATAATGGAAGGATGCGAAAAGGTTGACATGAATGATCGGTAGGATAATTTTAATTTTGCATAGAAATATTCAGATTTATATTAAATTCACATTTCATATTAATTAAATATACGGAGAATAAAAATGGACTTATCAGATATAATAGAATCAAGAAGAGCTTACAGGTCGTTGGAAAAAACCGAAATAAGCGAAGACCTTATAAAGACGCTAGCCCAGTCGGCTTCGCTTTCGGCATCCTGTTATAATCATCAGCCATGGAAGTTTGTGTTCGTTTATGAAGATACGGTTCTTAAAGAATTGAAAACAGCTCTTGCGAAAGGCAACGCTTGGGCGCAGAACGCTTCTATGATAATAGCAGTTTTATCTAAAGCAGCCGACGACTGCGTCCTTGATTATAGAAAATATTATCTTTTCGACACGGGAATGGCTTCTGCTTTTCTTATTCTCAAGGCTACCGAACTCGGTTACGTCGCACATCCTATAGCAGGTTATAACCCTGAGATAGTTAAGGGAGTTATAAAATCTCCGGAAGACATGGAAGTTGTTACTCTTATTATATTCGGCAAGCATAAAGAAGATATTGATCCGGTTTTAAGCGAAAAACAGAGAAACGACGAAATTAAACGTCCTCAGCGCAAATCGTTAGGCGAATATGCCTGTCTTAACAAATATTGTTTGTAATGCCGGGAATAGGTCTGCGATAACGATAATAGTAACTTATTAATTGTTAATTTACCTTTATTTAATAAACTTTATATAATATATAAATGGATTAAATAATAAATAATGTTTTCAGATTTTTATTTAAATATTGAACTGTTCCATCCGGAAGCCGTAATGCCTAAGAGGGCTATTCAAGGCGATGCGGGATTAGACCTGTTTGTCTGCGAAAAGACCATACTAAAACCGAATGTTTTAATTTCGGCGCATACTGGAATCAAAATTGAATTTCCTGCGGGTTATGCGGCGATTATAAAAGAAAAATCGGGTTTGGCGTTAAAAGCAATAGAAATTAAAGCTGGAGTTATAGATCATGAATACAGGGGGGAAATAATCGTTTTAACGAAAAATATGTCTAAGGATATTATTACGTTACTGCCTTGCCAAAAAATAGCCCAGATGTTAATAGTTCCGGTATGGACGGGAGAGCCTAACCTAGTACATAAGGTCGATGAAGATACCGATAGAAAAGACGGCGGATTCGGTTCTACAGGGTTATAAATACAAAAATACAGTTAAATTAATTAATAATATAAAATGATAAAAGTTAATTATTCTTTTGCTGATAAAGAAGAACGCGGAGACGGAAAAGATGCAGAAGGTTTTAGAAAAAACAGAACGACTTATCGCAATCTTTTTGAAAGAATAAAGCCCGATGAAAAAGAAAAAATTATGGAAAAGATTGATAAAAAAGAGATAAGGAAGTATATAGAAGAAAAAAATTTCAAAAATATCGAAAGCGATGGAAAATAAAACCGCCGTAATATTCGATACCGAAACAACCGGCTTTACCCAGCCTGTTTTAATAGAAGCCGCAGGTATTATTATTAACGGCAATCCTTTAAACGAACAGGACGATACTTTCGTCAAACGCTATAATCCCGGCAAGCCTATTTCTTTCGGCGCTATGGCTATTCATAATATATTGGACTGCGAATTAAAAGATTGCCCTCCCGCATCCGAATTTAAGCTTCCGGATAATACTGCCTATATAATAGGGCATAACATAGATTACGACTGGCAGGTAATAGGAAAACCTCAAGTCAAAAGAATAGACACGCTTGCAATGGCAAAAAAAATATGGCAAGGTTTTGATTCTTATAATTTATCGGCATTGACGTATGCATTGACGGAACCTGAACGGAGGCCGGAAGTAAGAAAAATTCTTGTCGACAGACATAATGCGCTGACCGATGCAAAACTTTGCTTGGATATTTTACGTTTAATATTAAAAGAAAAACCGGAATTAACTTCATGGGGTTCTATTTGGAAGTTTTCCGAAGAAGCACGCATACCCGATACTATGCCGTTCGGTAAACATAAAGGGATGCCTATTAAAGACGTGCCTAAAGATTATAAAGAATGGTTAAAAGGACAGCCGGATATAGACGAATATTTATTGAAAGCTCTAGTATCATAATAAATGTGAATATAATTCATTTAATAAATAAGTATAATAAAAAAATAAATATAATTAACATCTTAAATTAAAATAATATTTTACATGCAAATCAAATTGCCGAAATTTTTTAGAAGATTAGATAAATTCATACTGTGTATAGCCGTTTCTACAAGCATAGTAGTCGCCGGAGTATCCGCCTATCTGTTGTCTAATTTTGGAGACAGAATAATTAAATACGAAAGCGACACGACGGCCGAATATATTTCCAGACAAACTTTCAATACTATGTTTCAGATTATGAAAAAGGGATGGAACGAAAAGCAGGTTATGACTTTTATGAATGCTTTAAAAAAATCCTCTAAAAACGATAATACAGTAAAGACTTCAATATTTAGAGGAGCCGTAGTCGATAAACAGTTCGGAAAAATTCCTCAGGGCAAAGAAAATTTTATAGTCAAAAAAGTATTCAAAACTAAACGCCCATTTCACGCTGTCGTAAACGGAAATATCGTATATGCTTATCCTTTAAAAGCGCAAAAAATGTGTTTAAAATGCCATACCATGGCAAAAAAAGGCGACGTAAACGGAGTCATAGAGGTATCTTTCGACCCGTCGTTTTTGAGAAGCAGACTAGAAGGCTATTTTATACTTATTATATTTCTTATCTTTATCCTCCCTATAGCTGGAGGCGTCTTCGTAACGCTAATCTTAAGGCGTTCCATAAAAAACGGAATGAAAAGCATAAACGGCGCTGTAGAGAGCATTAAAACCGTGAAAGATTTAAAAACTTTAGATAACAAGCTGATAGACTTAAAATTCGAAGAGTTTAACCGTATATATAATGGCGTAAGCGGACTTTCCGAAAGATTAAGGGATATAGCCGTAGATAAAGACGTCTTGGAGTTCGAAATTAAACTATTGGAGCGTTTCATTATTACCTCCGAAGTCGTTAAAGACTGGAAAGAGCATGTTTTTAACATGCTAAACGAAATGAATAAGATTATTAAGGTTTATAACGTTTTTTCCATATTTATGGAGGATGAAAGTTCTATTGAAATAGAAGTGTTCTGGAAAGGAGAGCCTACCGATAAAACAAAGAAAATATTCGACGAAATTATTTACCAAAACATATATCACAACGGACTAAGCACTTTTATCGTTCAGGGAATGGGGAAACACGAAATATTTCACAACGTATCGGATAGAAACGTTAAACTGCCGGATCTTAAAAAAGAAGATCTGATGGTTCAGACGAAAAAGATAATTCTAGAAGCCCCTCATATAGGCGGAATAGTGGGCATCGGCGTACAGTCCGAAGACGAAGTCGAAGGAGTAAAAGGCCTTGTCATAAACAGCGTTCTCACGACCCTTTTAAACGTCATCGGCTCAATTAAGGCGATATATAAATACACTAAAGACTTAGAATATTACGCGACGAGGGACGGACTGACCAACCTTTATAATCAACGCGTTTTTATGGAGTTTTTGCACTACGAAGTAGAAAGGTCGAAAAGGCATAATTCTACCTTCGGGGTAGTATTTATAGACTTCGACAATTTTAAACTTATAAACGATATGTACGGACATAACTTCGGCGATAAATTCCTGAAGGGTATTGCCGATATCTTGGAAAAAGATAAAAGAAACGAAGATATAGCCGCAAGGTACGGCGGAGACGAATTCGTAATGATTCTTCCCGGAGCGGGAGAAGAGCAGTCTTATATGATAGCAAATAATATAAGGGAAAATATAAAGGCTTTTACGCTTAAAGAACCAATAACGGGGAAGTCCGTCGGCGCTACCGTTTCCATAGGAATATCGGTTTATCCTAATTCCGCTTCCGACGACAAAGACCTATTTTTATTGGCTGATAATATGATGTATAAGGCAAAAAAAGCGGGAAAAGATACGGTATATATCGCCAAAGAGGAAGACGCCGTAGCGGCTTTTAAAGAAGTTTCCGAAAAAAGCAAAATGGTTATGGACGCTTTGGAAAAAGATATAATATTGCCATATTTTCAGCCTATCATAGATATTAAAACCGGAAGACCCGTCGCCCACGAACTGCTTATGAGGATAAAATTAGAATCTATCTCTTCCAAAGGCGATGAATCCTTCAACATAATATCCGCCGGAGAATTTATAGAAATAGCCGAAAGCATAGGAGTCGCCCACAAGTTGGATTTAATACTTCTCGAGAAAGCCTTTCAAAAAATTAAAGACGAAAATTATTCTTTGGATATGTTCATCAATCTTTCCCCTAAATCTTTGATAGTGGCGGATTACGTCAAGACCGTAAAACAGCTGTCTTTAAAGTACCGCATAGATACTTCCAAAATAGTTTTCGAGCTTACGGAAAGAGAGACCGTCAAAAATATTTCCCTTCTCGAAAAGTTCGTAGCAAATCTTAAATACGAAGGATTTAGGTTTGCCGTGGACGATTTTGGTTCCGGTTTCAGTTCGTTTATGTATCTTAAAAGATTTCCCATAGATTTTCTCAAGATAGACGGCGAATTTATAATGGGCATCTTTGAAGATAAAATGGACAGGGCAGTCGTCGTCAGCTCTATTTCTATCGCAAAAGAAATGGGCATAAAAACTATCGCCGAATTTATCGAATCCGAAGAAGTTCTCAACGAACTTAAGGAGTTTAAAGTCGATTACGCCCAGGGCTATTATACGGGGAAACCGGCAGAAAATTTTGTTATTTGTTAAATGATAGCCAAGGAAAAAGCGTCGGATTAATTTTCTGCAAATAACTTTTATGTTAAATTGACTGTTTCGTATGCGGAAAATAAACAGCTTTTCCTTTGGCCCGCTTGGTCATGCTTTTTGTTTTTTTTTGTATGTGAAATGCGAATCCTATTCGGTCATTTTATCTATATGAAGGCCTGACGTTAATTCGGATTCGGCATTTAAACTTGTATTTAATTCGGCATTATCCGGATTTCCGCCTGATTCTCTCAATGCTTTTTGTCTTATATGTTCTTCAAGAATTTTTTCGTTTTTTTTCTTTATTTCCATATATTCGAGGACGTCTTCGGCGTTAAACACCCACACTCTTCTCAAAAAATTTTCCATTTCGCGTCTTTCTTTATGAATTAAATTTATTTTATCGATGAATTCCTGATAGCCCATTTTTTTCTTCTTAAGCACAGTCTTTTTCCTTTTGTGAAGTTTTCTTTTGTCCAAAATAAGTACCTCCTTTTTATTTTTTTAATTAATATTATAAATTTAAGCGCGTTTTTCATTTATATCATAAATTTAGTTAAAAAATTATGAAATTTTTGTTACAATTATGTTAAATTTATGTTAAATTTGTGTTACAAAATCATTTGAAATATTGAAATAATAAAGCGTTGACGGGTTTTTTATACAACCGCTTGTTTCAAATTTATTTTATTATTTCTAAAATAAGTGTATAATAGAAAAAAATAATTATATTACACGGTTAAAATTATGAATTTAAACTATCCTTTCGTAAGACCTAGAAGGCTTCGCAATTCGCCTCAATTATTAAAATTAGTTCAAGAGACTAAATTGGACCCGTCAAAATTTATTATGCCTTATTTCGTTTCGCACGGAAAAGGAATTAAGGAACCTATAGGCACTATGCCCGGGCAGTTTCGCTATTCTATAGACGAACTTTTAAAAGAACTTCAAAAAGTCGAAGATTTAAAAATAGGCGGCATACTTCTTTTCGGTATTCCGGAGCATAAAGACGAATTTGCGTCCGAGGCTTATTCTGATAACGGAATAATGCAGCAGACCGTGAAAGCCGTAAAAGACGGATATCCCGATATTTTAATTATTAACGACGTATGCATGTGCGATTATACTTCGCACGGCCATTGCGGTATAGTCGATGAAAAAGGTTACGTTAAAAATGACGAAACGTTGGAATATCTTGCAAAAATTAGCGTTTCTTACGCAAAAGCAGGTTCGGATATTATAGCCCCTTCGGATATGATGGACGGAAGGATAAGAAAAATAAGGGAATCTTTAGACGATGAAGGATTTGTAAATATACCTATAATGTCTTATTCTTCAAAATATGCTTCCGCATTTTATTCGCCTTTTAGAGATGCAGCCGACTGTTTCCCTAAATTCGGCGACAGAAAATCATATCAAATGGATCCGGCGAATTCAGACGAAGCGGTACTGGAAACCGAGCTTGATTTAGAAGAAGGCGCGGATATCATTATGGTAAAACCGGCGTTAAGCTATCTGGATATAATTTACAAAATAAAACAGACTTTTAAAAGACCTCTTGCCGCTTATAACGTATCGGGAGAATATTCCATGGTAAAGGCCGCCGCTAAAATGGGTTACGTCGACGAAGAACTTGCGGTTTTAGAAACGCTTACTTCTATGAAAAGGGCGGGCGCCGATATTATTATAACCTATTTTTCGCTTTATGCCGCAAAACTGATCGGATAAATTTCTAACAATATTAAATATTTTTTAGAAATATTGCGAGGATATATACAACATATATTTCTATACCGGATACGCTTAATCGTACTATTTATAGAGCTATAAAAAAATTTAATTATAATATTTAAGGAGAAAACTAACCGATGAAAATATTGGTAACTGGGGGAGCGGGATTTATAGGCAGCCATATAGTCGATATGCTTGCGGATAATAATCATGAGGTTGCGATAATCGATAATCTTTCAAGCGGTTTTGAATATAACGTCAATAAAACTGCAAAATTAATACGGTCGGATATTAACGATTTTAACGGAATTGAAAAAATATTTTCGGAAGAAAAGCCGGATATAATATATCATTTAGCTGCCCAGATAGACGTCAGAAAGTCCGTTGCCGATCCTATTTTCGATGCCAGGACTAATATTATGGCAACCATTAATTTAATTAAACTTTCTAACGATTTTAAGATTAAAAAGTTCATTTTTTCTTCAACCGGCGGAGCTATATATGGAGATACGGACGATAGGCCTACAAAAGAAACTCATGCGGAATGGCCGCTATCTCCTTACGGCATAGCAAAGCTTACTGCAGATAAATTTTTAAATTTTTATCATGAAGTTTACGGATTAAAATATATTTCTCTGCGTTACGGCAACGTTTACGGTCCAAGGCAAAATCCCCACGGCGAAGCGGGGGTAGTCGCTATTTTTTTAAATAAAATGCTAAAAAAAGAGCAGCCGGTAATAAACGGAGACGGGGAGCAGACTAGAGATTATGTATACGTTAAAGACGTTGCCGAGGCGAATATTTTAGCTCTTAAATATATCGATAAAGTCGGCATATATAATGTCGGAACATCTATAGAAATCAGCGTTAACACTTTATTTGAAGAAATTAATAAAAATTTTAATAAAAGTTTTAAACAGGTTCACGGTCCTGCTAAGCAGGGAGAGCAGAAAACAAGCTGTTTAGATATCGGAAAGATAGAAAAAGACCTTGGTTTTAAGCCTAAAGTAAATTTCGGCGAAGGTATTAAAATGACGTATGAATGGTTTAAGGAAAAAAAATGTTGACAAATTATTAAAGATTTTGTTATTATTAAAGTTTCTAAATATTGCGGGGTTTTTGGGAATTTTTTTGACTTGCTGGCGTAGCTCAATGGCAGAGCAGCTGATTTGTAATCAGCAGGTTGCGGGTTCGATTCCCATCGCCAGCTCCATATAGTTTTAGAAATAATTTTACTATAATTAAGATTTAAATCTGATTGGGTTGGGTGTTAAGGAGAGGTGCCCGAGCGGCTAAAGGGAACAGACTGTAAATCTGTCGGCGCGAGTCTACGAAGGTTCGAATCCTTCCCTCTCCACCATTTAAGTCTTAATTTTAAATATATTTCATATTCGGTAAATATTATTGAAATATGAAGTTATGATTTAAAATATTAATATTTTTTTTAATGCGGGAATAGCTCAGTTGGTAGAGCGTCAGCCTTCCAAGCTGAATGTCGCGGGTTCGAACCCCGTTTCCCGCTCCATTTTTTAAGATACGTTTATGATGTATGCCCATGTAGCTCAGTGGTGGAGCACTTCCTTGGTAAGGAAGAGGCCATCGGTTCAATCCCGATCATGGGCTCCAATAAAAATAATTTAGAATATTTTAAAAACGAATATTTTTTTATAGGAGGAGAACTAAATGTCCAAAGAGAAATTCGACAGATCTAAGCCTCACGTCAACATAGGAACCATAGGTCACGTTGACCACGGCAAAACAACTTTAACTGCCGCCATCACGAAAGTACTAGCAAAAAAAGGCCAGGCGACTTTTAAATCATACGACCAGATAGACAACGCGCCGGAAGAAAAAGAAAGAGGTATTACCATCGCTACTTCCCACGTAGAATACTCTACCGATAAAAGACACTATGCGCACGTCGACTGCCCGGGTCATGCCGACTATGTTAAGAATATGATAACCGGAGCCGCACAGATGGACGGAGCAATTTTAGTCGTTTCCGCTGCGGACGGCCCTATGCCTCAGACCCGCGAGCATATCCTTTTAGCCCGCCAGGTAGGCGTTCCATACATAGTAGTATTTTTAAACAAAGTCGATATGGTTGACGATCCCGAACTTCTTGAGCTTGTCGAACTTGAAGTAAGAGAACTTTTAACCTCCTATAATTTCCCCGGAGACAGCGTTCCGGTAATAAAAGGTTCCGCCCTTAAAGCATTAGAGTCTGAAGGCGATAACGAATGGACTCAGAAAATAGTAGATCTTATGGATGCGGTAGATGAATATATCCCCGTTCCGAAAAGAGATATAGATAAACCTTTCCTTATGCCGGTAGAAGACGTATTTTCCATTTCGGGAAGAGGAACTGTCGCAACGGGCAGGGTAGAAAGAGGAATCGTCAAAGTCGGAGAAGAAGTGGAGCTAGTAGGAATACTTCCGACTTCAAAAACGGTCGTAACCGGCGTAGAAATGTTCAGAAAACTTCTTGACGAAGGTCAGGCAGGCGATAACATAGGAGTTCTTTTAAGAGGCAAAAAAAGGGAAGAGATAGAAAGAGGTATGGTTTTAGCCAAACCCGGTTCTATTACTCCCCATAAAAAATTTAAAGTCGAAGCATACATACTTACCAAAGAAGAAGGCGGACGCCATACTCCCTTCTTTAACGGCTATCGTCCGCAGTTTTATTTTAGAACTACCGACGTTACCGGAGTCTGCACGCTCCCCGAAGGCATCGAAATGGTTATGCCCGGCGATAACGTCGCAATGTCCGTAGAACTTATCACTCCCATAGCCGCCGAGAAAGAATTAAGATTTGCAATCAGGGAAGGCGGACATACCGTAGGTGCAGGCGTTATAACAGAGGTTATCGAATAAATCAACGGATACAGTAATCTGGAAATATAACAAATAAAGAGGAAATAAATAAACAATGAGAGAAATAATAACGCTGGCATGCGGCGAATGCAAGCAAAGAAACTATACAACCACTAAAAATAAAAAACTTTCTTCGGAAAAATTATCCGTAAAAAAATATTGCAAATTTTGTAAAACTCATACGGAGCACAAAGAAACAAAATAATACTTTTATAGGCCAGTAGCTCTAACGGCTAGAGCATCGGACTCCAAATCCGAGGGCTGGGGGTTCGAATCCCTCCTGGCCTGCCAGTAAATCGGCACGTAGATATAATTTAATTGTATAAAAATAATCGGTATATTAAATATGAAAAGCAATCCAGTTTCTGATTTCATAAAAAAAAGCAAACAATACCTGTATGAAGTCAGGGCGGAATTAAGCAAGATAGTATGGCCTGAAAGAGATAAAGCGACTAAAACTACTTACGTCGTGTTAATTTTTATCGTACTTGTCACGGCTTTTCTTGGTTTAACCGATATATTTTTCTCAAAAATATTTTCGTATTTTTTTCAAATTTAATTAATCGTAATTATAAAAATAAAAATAAATGACTAAAGAAGAAAAGGAAATATCGGAAGAAAATACGGCAAGCGAAGCTGAAGAAAATGCCGCAATTATCGAATCCGCCGAAGACGACTCTATTCCGAAAAAATGGTATGCCGTCCATACTTATTCCGGTTTTGAAGATAACGTTAAGCTGGCGTTGGAAGAGAGAATTGTTTCCAGCGGTTTAAAAAAATATTTCGGCGATATAATTGTTCCAAAAGAAGATATAATCGAAAAAACCGCAAAAGGCGGAAAGAAAAAAATAAAAAGAAAATTTTTCCCCGGTTATATTTTTATAAGAATGAACGTGAATACCGATTCTTGGCATCTTCTTAAAGCGACTCCGAAAGTAACCGGTTTTGTAGGAGATCAGCTAAATCCTATGCCCGTCGACGAATCTGAAATGGGAAAGATAGTCGCACAGATAACCGAAGGAATCAAGAGACCTAAAGCAAAAATCGAGTTTTCCAAGGGGGACGGCGTTAAAATTACGGAAGGTCCTTTCTCTGGTTTTAACGGTATAATTAATGAAATTAAACCCGATAAAAGCAAATTGGAAGTTCTTGTATCGATATTCGGCAGAGCAACGCCGGTCGAATTGGATTTTACCCAGGTAGAAAGAAATTAATTAAAATATAAACGAGGCGGATTTAATCCGTTTCTTAATAAAGAGGATAAATAATATGGCGGTAAAGAAAGTTCAAGCAATGGTTAAATTGCAGATTGTCGGGGGCAAAGCAAATCCGGCTCCTCCCGTCGGACCTGCTTTAGGTCAGCATGGCGTTAATATAATGGAATTTTGCAAACAATTCAACGAACGCACTAAATCGCAGGAAGGTACGGTTATACCGGTAGTACTGACTGTTTATGCAGACAGATCATTCGATTTTATTTTAAAAACTCCGCCCGCTTCCGTAATGTTGAAGCAGGCAGCAGGAATAGAAAAAGGTTCAAAAGAGCCGAATAAAAATAAGGTTGCGGTTCTTAAAAGGGCTAAGGTAATGGAAATAGCCAAAATAAAAATGCCCGACCTGAATGCAAACGACTTAACGCCGGCGATGAAGATTATTGAAGGAACGGCAAGAAGCATGGGCATAGATATTACCGATTAAAGATTGAATTCAATATCAAAGGAGACTATAAATATATGAAAAGAGGAAAAAAATATACAGACGCATTAAAAAAAGCCGACGCAGGCAATAAAAATATGACGTTGGACGATGCCATAAAAATCGTGGTCGAATCGCACTATGCTAAATTCGATGAAGCGGTAGACGTAGCAATAAATCTTGGGATAGACGTAAAGAAGAACGACCAGCAGGTTAGGGGAGCGGTTCTTTTGCCTCACGGAACCGGAAAGACGGTTAAAATTTTAGTTTTCGCAAAGGGCGAAAAAGAGCGTGAAGCTCAGACTGCTGGCGCTGATTATGTAGGACAAGACGATATGATTGCAAAAGTACAGCAGGGCTTTATGGATTTTAACAGAGTCGTCGCAACGCCGGATATGATGGCAAGCGTCGGAAAACTCGGGAAAATATTAGGTCCAAGGGGTTTAATGCCGAATCCGAAAGTCGGAACCGTAACGTTTGAAGTAGGTAAAATAGTCAAAGAATTAAAAGAAGGAAAAATAGAATTCAAAGCCGAAAAAAACGGCATAGTTCAGGCATCTATAGGCAAAGTATCTTTCGGTGCCGATAAGCTTAAGGAAAACTTTACTGCACTGCTCGAAGTCGTTAACAGATTGAAACCGGCTGCAAGCAAGGGCGTGTACGTAAAAAAAGTTTCTTTATCTTCAACTATGGGTTTGGGAGTCAACGTGGATACTTTAAAACTTAAAATGATTTAAACATACAAAATAATAATTCAAAAAATTCTTTATCGTCAATGACGACAGGTAAAACAAGTAAATCCTGCCCAGACATAAGAGCTAAATTTCCTGATTTTCTTTTAAATTGCTCTTGGTTTGTTGACGTATTCAAGAAAATTTAAAAGAAAGGAGGGGAGAAAAAATTGAAAAAAGAAAGAAAGAGTCAAGAAATTGAATTTCTAAAGCAAAGCCTTGAGTCTAACCAGGCGGTATTCATAGGAAAATATCAGGGTTTAACGGTAGAGAAATTTAGTTTTTTAAGAAAACAGACGCGGGAAGCCGGCGCAATGCTCAAAGTTTTCAAAAATACGCTGAGTAAGATTGCATTCAAAGGAACGCACGTAGAATCTTTATCTGAATTCTTAAACGGACCTAATTTTTTGATATTTACAAACGAACCGCTTGCAAGTTCAAAAGCTCTGTCGAAATTTGCCAAAGAAAATCCTGATAATATCGAGATTAAAGCCGGTTATTATCAAACTGTTCTTGATAAAGCCGCAATCGATACTCTTGCCACGCTGCCTTCCAAAGACGTCTTAATCGGAAGATTTATTTCTATTATTAAGTCGCCGGAAGTACGCTTAGTATTTACGTTAAAAGCGCCTGTCGTGAATTTCGTAAGAACGTTGAAAGCGTTGGAAGCAAAAAAAGCGGCTGCGTAAATGCCGTAAATTTTAAAATAATTAATTCATTTAATATTAAATAATTATCGGAGGATAAAAAGAATGGCCATAACTAAAGAAGATGTTTTAAACTATATCGAAAACGTATCAATAATCGAATTGAACGAGCTTATTAAATCTATAGAAGAAAAATTCGGAGTTAAAGCCGACCAGATTGCAATGGCTGCTCCCGCCGCAGGAGGCGCCGCCTCAGCTGCAGCTCCGGCACAGGCTGAAGAAAAGACGGAATTCGATGTCGTTCTTGCAAATGCAGGTTCCAATAAGATTCAAGTTATTAAAGTTGTCAGAGAGCTTACAAGCCTTGGATTAAAAGAAGCTAAAGATTTAGTCGACGGAGCGCCAAAACCCCTTAAAACCGGAGTAAACAAAGAAGATGCGCAAAAAATGAAAGCAAAATTAGAAGAAGTCGGCGCTACCGTTGAAGTGAAATAAATTAAAATATAGTCGTATTTAAGTTATAAAAAAACGGGAGTTTAAATTTAAATGTCAAAAGCAAAATCCGAAATAAATATAGGAATGGGTAATCCCATTATATTAAGAAAGAACTTCTCTAAAATCAAAAAGGTTATAGATATACCAAGCCTTCTTGAGGTTCAGAGGAATTCATACGGAAGATTTTTACAAAAAGAACTCTCTCAAGATAAAAGACTTAATTTCGGTCTTGAGGGAGTTTTTAAATCTGTATTTCCTATAGAAGGATTAAATAAAAATTTTTCGTTGGAATATAAGGGATATACTATAGGCGACCCGAAATACAGCGAATATGAATGCAAACAAAAAAGTCTTACTTACAGCGCTTCGTTAAAAGTATTGTTCGATCTTGTTACATACGAGGTTGGAAACGGAATTAACGAAGGCGAAAGCACGCAGAGAGATATAAAGGATATTAAGGAACAGGAAATATATTTCGGTGAAATTCCTCTAATGACCAATAACGGCTCTTTCATCATTAACGGTATAGAAAGAGTTATAGTAAGTCAGTTGCAAAGATCTCCCGGCGTATTTTACGACAGCGATAAAATTAGGAGCCACGCGCAAGGTAAACCATTTTATACCGCCAGAATTATTCCTTATAGAGGCTCATGGTTAGATTTTGAATTCGACCAGAGAGATATGGTCTTTGTCAGGATTGACAGAAAAAGAAAACTCCCCGCAACGATTTTGTTAAAAGCAGTCGGATATTCTAAAGAAGATATTTTGGCAAATTTTTACAAAATAGAAACTTTCAAAATTGAAGGCGGAAAATATTTCAAAAAAACACCGAAAGATTTTCTTGTATCAGCCAGGGCTTACGACGATATTATCGATCCAAAAACTAATGAAGTTATAATCAAAAAAAACAGAAGGATTACAAGACAGCTAATTAACAAGCTCGAAGAATTGGGAATAGATTTTTTGCCTTGCGATGAATCGGATATCTTCGGCAAATATATTGCCGAAGATATAACGGACGCAAAAGAAATTATCGCAAAATCGGTACAGCCCATAAATTCAGCGCTTTTAGAAACATTAAAGAGCGTAGGAATTAATGAAATTAAAGTTTACTACATCGACAATATGAACGTTTCATCATCTATTTTAGAAACTTTACTGTCCGATAAAGTAAATACTAAAGATGAAGCTATAATAGATATATATAAGAGAATGAGACCCGGGGAGCCTCCTCATTTAACGTCTGCCGCTACATATTTCGCAAACCTGTTTTTTAATCCCGAAAGATACGATCTGTCGGAAGTCGGCAGGCTCAAAATCAATAATAAGCTAAATTTAAATAAAAGCTTAAACGACAGAGTCTTATCGCCGGACGATATATTAAATGTTTTAAAATATTTAATGGAGCTTAAGGACGGAAGAGGATCCGTCGACGATATAGACCATCTCGGCAACAGAAGGGTCAAGTCTGTAGGCGAACTGTTAGAAAATCAATTCAGAATAGGTTTGGTGAGAATGGAAAGGGCTATAAAAGAGAGAATGACGGCTCAAAAATTAGATTCCCTCATGCCTAACGACCTCATTAATCCTAAGCCTGTTAATTCATTAATGAAAGAATTTTTCGGAAGAAGCCAACTGTCGCAATTTATGGATCAAACTAATCCTCTTTCAGAAATAACGCACAAAAGACGGCTTTCGGCTCTTGGACCTGGGGGATTAACAAGAGAAAGGGCAGGATTTGAAGTCAGAGACGTTCATCCTACCCATTACGGAAGAATATGTCCTATAGAAACTCCCGAAGGCCCTAATATAGGTCTGATAGCCTCGCTTTCTTCTTACGCAAGAGTAAATGAATACGGTTTTATCGAAACGCCTTATAGAAAAGTTAACGTAACTGAAGACAAAGCTCAAGTAACGGACGAGGTGCATTTTTTGACGGCTATGGAAGAAGAAAAATACGTCATAGCCCAGGCAAATGCAGAAATAGATAAAAACGGATATCTAAAGAACGAATTGATTCCCGTAAGGCATAGCGGAGAAACCGTAATGGTTTATCCTAACGAAGTCGATTATATAGACGTTTCCCCAATGCAGCTCGTTTCGGTAGCTACTTCGCTTATACCTTTCTTGGAAAACGACGACGCAAACCGCGCACTTATGGGTTCAAACATGCAAAGGCAGGCAGTTCCGTTGTTAATGCCCGACCCGCCTATAGTTGGCACCGGTATAGAAAGAATAGTAGCGCAAGATTCAGGGGTAAGCATTACGGCTAACCAGTCCGGAAAGGTAAGTTACGTTGATTCGACCAAGATTATAATAAAGTCGGACGGAAACGGCCATGATGAAGAATTAAGCACAGATTATGAATATGATCTCGTAAAGTTTCAGAGGTCGAACCAAAATACATGCTTAAATCAGAGGCCTCTTGTTAAAGCCGACGATAATGTTGTTAAAGGGCAGATTATAGCAGACGGAACTTCTACCAAAAATGGAGAATTAGCTCTAGGACATAACGTGCTTGTAGCATTTATGCCATGGAACGGCTATAATTTTGAAGATTCTATACTCGTAAGCGAAAAATTGCTCCATGAAGATGCCTTTACTTCAATACATATAGAAGAATTTGAAGTTGCGTGCAGGGAAACTAAATCCGGAAAAGAAGAAATTACCGCCGATATTCCTAACGTAAGCGAAGACGCACTAAAAAATCTCGATGAAAACGGTATCATCAGGATTGGCGCCGAAGTAAAAGCCCAGGATATACTCGTAGGAAAAGTTACTCCTAAAGGCGAAACCGTCCTTACTCCGGAAGAAAAATTGCTGCGCGCCATATTTGGAGAAAAAGCAAAGGAAGTCAAAGATACGTCTTTGAAAGTGCCGCCTGGGGTTTCAGGAGTAGTAGTCGATATAAGAGTTTTCTCTAGGAAAGGCATAGAAAAAGACGTTAAGGAAAAAGAAATAGAAGACGTCGAAGTTGCAAATTTAAACAGAGAAATGGAATCAAAGCAAAAGTCCGTTTTAAATGAAGCGCTTCATAAGATGAGGCATCTAATAGTAAATAAAAAAGTTAAATCCGGCATAACTTTGTCGTCGGCCGGTCATAAATCTATTTCTTTGAAAAAAGGCGACGCTATAACGGAGATTATAGCGGCTAAATTGACCAAAGAGGATATTTTTAATTTAGAATTTGAAGGAAATTCAAAAGGTATTTACGACAGGTTAAAAAAAATTGAAGACGACTCGCTTGAAGACGCCGATTTGCTTAAATCTTACTATGACGAAAAAATAGAAAGACTTCAGAGAGGCGACGAACTTCCGCCTGGAGTATTAAAAACGATAAAAGTATATATAGCTATAAAAAGAAGATTGTCTGTCGGCGATAAGATGGCGGGAAGGCACGGCAATAAAGGCGTAGTTTCAAGAATACTGCCGCTTAACGATATGCCTTTTATGAAGGACGGCAGGATAGTCGATATGGTGTTAAATCCGCTCGGCGTTCCTTCGAGAATGAACGTAGGGCAGGTACTAGAGGTTCATCTCGGCTGGGCCGCGCATAATTTAGGCGTTCAAATAAATAAGCTTATCGAAGATAATTTTGGGCCGGAAGCGGTAAGGCAAAAACTGTTAGAAATATTTACCGAACCTACTATGTCTAATTTTATTAAAGGATTGAACGACGAAGAAGTAATAGAAACAGCAAGAAAATATAAAAAAGGCGTGTATATGGCTACTCCGGTTTTTGACGGAGCCAAAGAGAACGATATTAAAAATTATCTCAAAATATCGGGTGTCGATGAAACAGGACAGGTTGAGCTTTTTGACGGAAGAACGGGAGAGTCTTTCGACAGGAAGGTTACGGTAGGAATAATGTATATGCTTAAACTGCATCATTTGGTCGACGACAAGATACATGCAAGGTCTACCGGACCGTATTCCTTAGTTACTCAGCAGCCTTTGGGCGGCAAGGCTCAATTTGGAGGTCAAAGGCTCGGAGAAATGGAAGTGTGGGCAATGGAAGCATACGGTGCCGCACATACTCTGCAGGAATTTCTTACCGTAAAATCCGATGATTCGGTCGGAAGAACAAGAATGTATGAAGCTATAGTTAAAGGCGATAACTCATTTAAAGTCGGCTTACCAGAATCTTTTAATGTTTTAATTAAAGAATTACAGAGCCTTTGCCTCAACGTAGAGCTATTAAAGGAGGGAGATAATGCAGTTTGATGAAGATATAGATAAATATTCGGATAATCCGACGGACGACGAATTAACGGTGAGTCTTGACGATATTGCGGAGGACGAGGAAGAAAGCGCAGTTACGAATGAAAAAGATATAGACCTTAAGAGAATATTTGAAAAATCGGGTAAAAGAAATTTTTTCCTCAACGACGGCGAGGGAATCAGCGATCCTTTGAGTTTCAACGCAATAAAACTTGGAATTGCTTCTCCCGATACTATAAAAAAATGGTCACACGGCGAGGTCAAGAAACCGGAAACTATAAATTACAGAACATTAAAGCCTGAAAGAGACGGACTTTTTTGCGCAAGAATTTTTGGACCGATTAAGGATTACGAGTGCAACTGCGGCAAATATAAAAGAATGAAACATCGCGGCATAGTCTGTGAAAAATGCGGCGTAGAGGTCATATCTTCAAAAGTTAGAAGAGAAAGATTAGGGCATATAGAACTGGCTTCGCCCGTTGCCCATATATGGTTTTTTAAAAGTTTGCCGTCAAGAATCGGCAGTATTCTCGATATGACACTTAAAGATATCGAAAAAGTTCTTTATTTTGAATCTTACGTTATATTGGAATCCGGAGATGCGGCAAAATTAGGTTTAAAATATAAAGATTTAATAAATGAAGAGAATTACCAAAAGCTAAATAAAGAGGGCTATAATTTTAAGGCTGGGATAGGCGCCGAAGCATTAAAATCTTTGCTTAGCAATATAGACCTAGAATCGCTGTCAAAAAGCCTGAAGGAAGAAATTGCCGAATTACCTAACGGCATAAAAAAGAAAAAGCTTGCGAAACAGCTTAAATTAATTGAAGCTTTCAGGGTTTCCGGCAATAAACCGGAATGGATGATATTAGACGTTATTCCTGTAATACCGCCGGATTTGCGTCCTTTAGTGCCTCTTGAAGGCGGCAGATTTGCCAGTTCCGATTTAAACGATTTATACAGGAGAGTTATAAACAGGAATAACAGGTTAAAGAAGCTGATGGAACTTTCGGCTCCCGAAATTATTATTAAAAACGAAAAAAGAATGCTTCAGGAAGCAGTCGATGCTCTTTTCGACAACGGCAGACGCGGACGCACTATAATGGGTTCTAACAGAAGGCCGCTAAAATCTTTAAGCGACATGCTTAAAGGCAAAACAGGCAGATTCAGGCTAAATCTTCTCGGAAAAAGGGTCGATTATTCCGGAAGGTCGGTTATCGTCGTCGGACCTGAATTAAAACTTCATCAGTGCGGTTTGCCCAAAAAAATGGCTATAGAGCTTTTCAAGCCTTTCATATTTAATAAACTGCTGCAAAGAGGCATTACGGACACTCTAAAAACTACAAAGAAAATAGTCGACAGGGAAGCTCCTGAAGTTTTTGACGTATTGGAAGAGGTTATAAAAGAACATCCCGTTATGCTTAACAGGGCGCCAACCCTTCACAGGCTTGGAATTCAGGCATTTGAACCTATATTAGTCGAAGGCAAGGCCATACATTTACATCCTCTTGTCTGCGCGGCTTTTAATGCAGATTTCGACGGAGACCAAATGGCCGTACATGTTCCGTTATCTATAGAAGCTCAAGTCGAAGCAAGAGTTTTAATGATGGCGACAAACAACATACTTTCGCCTGCAAGCGGAAAACCTATTATAGTTCCTTCGCAGGATATAGTCCTTGGACTTTATTATATGACGAGAGAAATGCCGTTTGTTAAAGGCGAAAATAAGATTTTTGCGGATCCGGACGAAGTAAAATTTGCTTACGACAACGGACATGTAAGCCTTCATGCTTCCATAAAAGTGAGGATAAAAAATAAAATAGAAAGCACTACGGTAGGAAGGGTTATTCTATTTGAAATAATTCCTGAGGAAATTCCTTTTGAATTAATTAATACGGTAATGACTAAAAAAGAGATTACTAACTTAATCGATTATGCATTCAGGGTATGCGGGCCTAAAAAAACAGTTATTCTTGCAGACAGATTAAAATCTATGGGCTATGAATACTCGACAAAGTCCGGAATATCGATATGTATAAGCGATATGGAAGTTCCGGCAGAGAAGCACAGAATTATTAAAGATGCTACAAAAGCCGTAGAAGAAATAGAAAACAGCTATAAAGAAGGATTAATAACAAAAGGCGAGAGATATAATAAAGTCGTAGATACTTGGGCAGGCGCAACCGACCAGATAGGCGGAGTCATGATGAATAAGCTCGGTATCCAGGAATATTCCGACAAAAAAAATAATAAGAAAATACAGGGCAAAAGTTTTAACTCTATATATATAATGGCAGATTCCGGTTCAAGAGGTTCCGAAACTCAAATAAGGCAGCTGGCCGGAATGAGAGGGCTTATGGCAAAGCCCTCAGGAGAAATTATAGAGACGCCTATTACTGCAAATTTCAGGGAAGGTTTGACGGTTCTCCAATATTTTATATCTACTCACGGAGCAAGGAAAGGTCTTGCGGATACAGCATTAAAGACTGCAAACTCCGGATATTTAACGAGAAGGCTTGTCGACGTTTCGCAGGATAATATTATTACCGAAGAAGACTGCGGCACTATGGACGGCATAATAGTTTCCACCTTAGTAGAAAGCGGAGAAACTATAGAGCCTATAGAAGAGAGAATACTCGGCAGGGTTGCGCTTGAAGATATAGTCGACCCGTTTTCAGGCGAACTTATCGTTAAAGCGAATGAAGAAATTACGGAATTTCATTCCAATAAAATAAGCAATGCTCATATAGAAAGCGTTAAAATAAGGTCTGTTTTGACATGTAAAACAAAAAGAGGCGTTTGCGTAAAATGTTACGGGAGAGACCTTGCCAGAGGGCATTTAGTTAATATAGGCGAAGCAATAGGAATTATGGCTGCGCAGTCTATAGGCGAGCCCGGTACCCAGCTTACTATGAGAACGTTTCATGTCGGAGGTACGGCTTCTAGAAGGACGGAACAGACAAGCATAGAGAATAAATATGAAGGTAAGGTAAAATTTAATAACCTAAACGTTATCAAGAATAGAGAAAATGAATACGTAGTAATGAATAAAAACGGCAATATAGTTATTTTAGATGAATTGGGAAGGGAGCTTGAGAAAATACAACTTACTTACGGTTCTAAAATTAAAGTGGAGCCGGAGTCGTCCGTTAAGAAAAACACTCTTATTGCCGACTGGGATTCTTATATTAATCCGATAATTTCTAATATATCCGGTAAAATTAAATACGACGACATTAGGGAAAATGAAACGATGCAGGAACAGGTCGACGAAACGACCGGATTGTCGAGAAAGGTTATTATAGAATCCAGGGACCAGACATTAAGGCCAAAGATAATAATTAAATCTGCTCAACAGGAAAAGTCATATTTGATGCCGATCGGAGCGCATCTTTCAGTTCAGGAAGGAGATGAAGTTTTTGCAGGCGATATAATAGCCAGAATTCCTCGAGAAACTACTAAAACCAAGGATATAACGGGAGGTTTGCCGAAAGTCGTAGAACTTTTTGAAGCCAGAAAGCCGAAGGAATGGGCAGTCATTACCGAGATAAACGGAAAAGTATCATTCGGCCGTGATTTTAAAGGGAAAAGACGCGTTATTATTACGCCTCCGCACGGCGAACCGAGAGAATATCTTATACCTAAGGGAAAACTCGTCAGCGTACACGAAGGCGATTATGTAAATGCAGGAGAACCTCTTATGGACGGGTCGCCTAATCCTCACGATATATTGAAGGTTCTTGGAGAAAAGGAACTAGCCAAATTTTTGGTCGACGAAATACAGGAAGTATACAGGCTTCAAGGCGTTAAAATTAACGATAAGCATATAGAAGTTATAGTTAAACAGATGCTTAAAAACGTAAGGATTAAAAACCCCGGCGATTCTAAATTTCTCGAAGACGAAATCGTAGATAAAATCGTTTTTGACGCAGAAAACGAAAGGGTTTTAAAAGATGGCGGCATTCCTGCTATAGCCGAGCCAGAATTAATGGGTATTACAAAGTCGTCGCTAAGCACTGAAAGTTTCATTTCCGCTGCATCGTTCCAGGAGACGACGAAGGTGTTGACCGAAGCCGCTATACACTGCAAAATCGATAACTTAAATGGATTAAAAGAAAACGTAATTATGGGAAGGCTCATTCCTGCCGGAACGGGATTTGAAAAATATTCGTCTCTTGATGTCGAGGTTATTTAAAAAAAGTAAAAAATATATAAAAAACATATTGACAAAAAATTTATTAAGTATTAAAATCAATAATTCCACTGTTAATAAATAATAAATTAAGAAGGACGAAAGAAAAGCATCGTTCTATAATAACAAAGTAAAGGAGTAAAAGTGCCGACGATAAATCAGTTAATAAGGAATGCAAGAAAAAAATCGGTAAAAAAAACATCTTCGCCAGCGTTGAAAGGCTCTCCTCAGAAAAGAGGAGTATGCGTCAGAGTATATACTACGACGCCTAAAAAACCGAATTCGGCGTTAAGAAAAGTAGCAAGGGTAAAGCTGACTAACGGTATGGAGGTTACTACTTATATTCCGGGCGAAGGACATAATTTGCAGGAACACTCGGTTGTTTTAATAAGAGGCGGAAGAGTAAAAGACTTGCCGGGCGTCAGGTATCATATAATCAGGGGCGCTCTCGACTGCGTCGGAGTTAACGGCAGAAAACAGAGCAGGTCTAAATACGGAACTAAAAGAGCTAAATAAATAATAAAAAAGAAAACAGCATTTTAGCGAAGGAGTGGAAAATTGTCGCGTAGAAAAAGAGCAGTTAAAAGAATAGTGGAAGGCGATCCTAAATTTAACGATAAAGTAGTTCAAAAGTTTTTAAATAAACTTATGTACGACGGGAAAAAAAGCGTCAGCGAGAAAATATTTTATAAATCGCTCGACATAATTGCCGAAAAAACAAAAGACGACGGTTTTAAAATTTTTAAGCAGGCTATTGAAAACGTTAAGCCTGTTTTAGAGGTAAAGGCTAGAAGAATAGGCGGCTCAAACTATCAGGTTCCCGTCGAAGTCAGGCCGGACAGAAGATTATATCTGGCAATCAGGTGGATAATAGGCTACGCAAGATTGAGAAGCGAAAAATCCATGGAAGAAAATCTTGCGCTTGAATTACTAGATGCGGCAAATAACAGAGGCAGTTCTATAAAAAAGAAAGAAGACACGTTCAAGATGGCCGAAGCAAACAAGGCTTTTGCCCATTTCAAATGGTAAGGGGTTAAAATAAATGGCAGATAAAATTTCATTAGATAAAACAAGAAATATAGGTATCATGGCGCATATCGACGCCGGAAAAACGACGACCACCGAAAGAATACTTTATTATACCGGCGTTAATTACAAGATAGGAGAGGTCCATGAAGGAACCGCAACAATGGACTGGATGGAGCAGGAGCAGGAAAGAGGTATAACTATCACATCTGCCGCTACGACGTGTTTTTGGAAAAATCACAGGATTAATATTATAGATACTCCCGGGCATGTCGACTTTACTATCGAAGTAGAAAGGTCGCTAAGAGTTTTAGATGGCGCTGTAGCAGTTTTTGACGGCGTTGCCGGTGTCGAACCTCAGTCGGAAACAGTCTGGAGACAGGCGGACAAATATAAAGTTCCAAGGATATGCTTCGTAAACAAAATGGATAGAACCGGAGCCAATTTTTTTAGATGCGTAGATATGATTAGAACAAGGCTTAATGCAGTTCCGGTAGTGATGCAAATTCCGATGGGATTGGAAGAAAATTTTAAAGGGATTATAGATATTGCTAAAATGAAAGCTTATCTATATAAAGACGAAACTATGGGCGCTGAGTACGACATAATCGAAATACCCGAAGAGTATAAAGAAGAATCAAAGAAATATCATGACGAATTTATTGAAAAAGCCTGTGATTTTAACGATTCGTTAATGGAAAAATATCTTGCCGGCGAAGAAGTCGACGTCGATGCGGCCAAAAAAGCTATAAGGCAGGCTGCTTTAGAATTTAAAGTAGTGCCCGTTTTTTGCGGTTCGGCTTTTAAAAATAAAGGCGTACAGCCGCTGCTTGATGCAGTAGTCGATTATCTGCCTTCACCGTTAGACGTTTCGCCGATGACGGGAATAAATCCTAAAACAGAAAAAGAAGAAATAAGGCGTCCTTCAGATGATGAGCCGTTTTCTGCATTAGCTTTTAAAATTGCTTCCGATCCTTATACAGGCCAACTAACATATATAAGAGTATATTCCGGAATTCTTGCATCAGGTTCTTACGTATATAATTCCGTTAAAGATTCAAAAGAGAGAATCGGCAGGCTCTTAAAAATGCATGCAAATAAAAAGGAAGAAATAAAAGAGGTACATGCCGGAGATATAGCGGCAGCCGTCGGATTGCGCAGTACGACTACCGGCGATACGCTTTGTGACGAATCCAGCATAATAGTTCTTGAGTCTATGGAATTTCCGGATCCCGTTATTTCCGTTGCCATAGAGCCGAAAACTAAAGCCGACCAGGAAAAGTTAGGTTTGTCGCTTCAGAAGCTTACCATAGAAGATCCTTCGTTTAAAGTTAAGACGGATTTAGAAACCGGACAGACGATAATTTCCGGAATGGGCGAACTTCATCTTGAAATCATAGTAGACAGATTAACGCGCGAGTTTAAAGTCGACGCAAACGTAGGTAAACCGCAGGTTGCATATAAAGAAACAATAAATAAAAAAGTCGAATCGGAAGGTAAGTTTATACGCCAGTCCGGCGGAAGAGGCCAATACGGTCATGTTTGGCTTGAAATAGAACCGCTTGGAAAAGGCGCCGGATATGAATTTGAAAATAAGATTAAAGGCGGCGTTATTCCCGCAGAGTATATACCTGCAATAAATAAAGGGGTACAGGAAGCTTTAACTACGGGAGTTCTTGCAGGTTATCCAGTAGTCGACGTAAAAGTTGCCGTTTTCGACGGATCGTTCCATGACGTCGATTCATCTGAGATGGCTTTTAAAATTGCCGCATCTATGGCTTTTAAAGACGGTGCAAAAAAAGCAGCCCCCGCTCTTCTTGAGCCTATTATGAAGGTAGAAGTTTTAGTGCCGGAAGAGTTTATGGGAGACGTTATAGGCGATTTAAATTCGAGAAGGGGTAAAATATTAAATCTTGAAGCAAGAGCCGGAATTCAGGTTATAAATGCCGAAGTACCTCTTGCGCAAATGTTCGGTTATTCTACCGATTTAAGATCTAAAACGCAGGGCAGGGCTAATTACACCATGGAATTTTTAAAATATGAACAAGTTCCGAAGGTTATATCGGAAGAAATTATTGCTAAATCACAAGGTAAATAGTTTAGGAGGAGAACTAAATGTCCAAAGAGAAATTCGACAGATCTAAGCCTCACGTCAACATAGGAACCATAGGTCACGTTGACCACGGCAAAACAACTTTAACTGCCGCCATCACGAAAGTACTAGCAAAAAAAGGCCAGGCGACTTTTAAATCATACGACCAGATAGACAACGCGCCGGAAGAAAAAGAAAGAGGTATTACCATCGCTACTTCCCACGTAGAATACTCTACCGATAAAAGACACTATGCGCACGTCGACTGCCCGGGTCATGCCGACTATGTTAAGAATATGATAACCGGAGCCGCACAGATGGACGGAGCAATTTTAGTCGTTTCCGCTGCGGACGGCCCTATGCCTCAGACCCGCGAGCATATCCTTTTAGCCCGCCAGGTAGGCGTTCCATACATAGTAGTATTTTTAAACAAAGTCGATATGGTTGACGATCCCGAACTTCTTGAGCTTGTCGAACTTGAAGTAAGAGAACTTTTAACCTCCTATAATTTCCCCGGAGACAGCGTTCCGGTAATAAAAGGTTCCGCCCTTAAAGCATTAGAGTCTGAAGGCGATAACGAATGGACTCAGAAAATAGTAGATCTTATGGATGCGGTAGATGAATATATCCCCGTTCCGAAAAGAGATATAGATAAACCTTTCCTTATGCCGGTAGAAGACGTATTTTCCATTTCGGGAAGAGGAACTGTCGCAACGGGCAGGGTAGAAAGAGGAATCGTCAAAGTCGGAGAAGAAGTGGAGCTAGTAGGAATACTTCCGACTTCAAAAACGGTCGTAACCGGCGTAGAAATGTTCAGAAAACTTCTTGACGAAGGTCAGGCAGGCGATAACATAGGAGTTCTTTTAAGAGGCAAAAAAAGGGAAGAGATAGAAAGAGGTATGGTTTTAGCCAAACCCGGTTCTATTACTCCCCATAAAAAATTTAAAGTCGAAGCATACATACTTACCAAAGAAGAAGGCGGACGCCATACTCCCTTCTTTAACGGCTATCGTCCGCAGTTTTATTTTAGAACTACCGACGTTACCGGAGTCTGCACGCTCCCCGAAGGCATCGAAATGGTTATGCCCGGCGATAACGTCGCAATGTCCGTAGAACTTATCACTCCCATAGCCGCCGAGAAAGAATTAAGATTTGCAATCAGGGAAGGCGGACATACCGTAGGTGCAGGCGTTATAACAGAGGTTATCGAATAAATCAACGGATACAGTAATCTGGAAATATAACAAATAAAGAGGAAATATAAGATTAACATGGAAATTCAAAAAATAAGAATAAGGCTGAAAGCATACGATCATCGTTTACTTGACCAATCCGTATCAGAAATAGTGGAAACCGCTAAGCAAACTGGTTCTAAAATTAGCGGACCGATACCTCTGCCTACAAAAATTAATAAATATTGCGTTCTAAGATCGCCGCATGTAGATAAAAAATCAAGGGAAGAATTCGAAATGAGAACGCATAAAAGAATTATAGATTTACTTGAACCGAATCAAGCGACGATAGATGCATTAATGAAATTAGATTTATCGTCCGGTATAGACGTCGATATTAAGCAGATATAATTGAATCTTGGAGTATTAAAAATGATAAAAGCGCTAATTGGAAAAAAAATAGGAATGACGCAGATATTCGACCAGGACGGTATGATAGTCCCCGTAACAGTTATAGAAGCCGGTCCATGTACGGTAGTCGAAAAAAAAAATAAACAGTCTGACGGTTATGACGCATTGCAGTTAGGTTACGGAGAAGCAAAGTCCTTTAGATTAAACAAACCTGTTCTCGGTAAATTTACTAAAAATAATTTAACTCCTCTTAAAGTTCTCAAGGAATTCAGAGGTGCGGAAATCGATGAAATTAAAATAGGCGATACTATCGATATATCCGTTTTTAACGATGTAAAAAGCGTATCTATAACCGGCATTTCTAAAGGTAAAGGCTATCAGGGCGTAGTAAAGAGATGGGGTTTCGGCGGCGGTAAAGATACGCATGGCTCCATGTTTCACAGAGCGCCGGGTTCTATAGGACAGTCTTCATATCCTTCTAAAGTATTTAAGGGTTTGAGAATGCCGGGGCATATGGGTATGGCAAGAAATACCGTCTTGAATTTAAAATTAGTTAAGATTGACGGCGAACAAAATCTTATGTATGTTAAAGGCGCAGTTCCGGGCGCAAACAATAACATAATATATATATACGCGGCTGATAAGTCCGGCAGAAAATTAAATAAGTGAGAAAAAGAGGTTTATTATAATGGGTCAAAGCGCAAGTGTCGTAAATATAAGCAATAAACCGGTAGGAAATTTAGACTTAAACGAATCAGTCTATATGTATCCGGTTAAAGAACCTTTAATAAAAGAGTTTGTTTTGTTGACTTTAGCAAATAAAAGACTTGGTTTAGCTTCAACAAAAAACAGGAAAATAGTTTCCGGCGGCGGTATTAAACCATGGAAGCAAAAAGGAACAGGAAGAGCAAGGGCGGGTTCTACCAGATCGCCTATATGGAAAGGCGGCGGTACTGTTTTTGGACCGACGAATGAAGTGAATTATAAAAAAGATATGCCGAAAAAAGCAAGAAAGGCGGCTATAAAATCAGCCTTATCGCATCTTTTAAAAGAAGATAAAATCGTATTTGTGGAAGATTTTGAATTGCCTGCGATAAAAACAAAAGAGATGGCAAGTATTTTTAATAATTTAGGGATAAAAAAAGGATTGCTTGTACTGCCTACGTCGAATAACGACTCTAAGATTATTAAATCTACTAGAAATCTTATGAATTATAAAGCGGTGTTAGTAAATTTGCTTAATATTATAGACCTTTTAAAATATGAAAAAATTATAATCACGCTTAAAGCAAACGAAGAATTAGAGAGGAACCTTTCAATATGAAAGAATTAAGTTTAGTCATTGAAAAAGCCGTTCAATCGGAAAAAAGCTTAAAATTTAGAGAATTAAACAATACTTTTATCTTTAACGTGAATAAATCGGCAAATAAAAAAGATATAAAAGATGCAGTAGAAAAGTATTTTAACGTCAAAGTAGAAGACGTGAACACCGTAATTACGAGAGGAAAGTTTCGCAGAGTCGGAAAGTACAATGGAAAACTTCCAAATACTAAGAAAGCCTATATAAAACTTAAAGAAGGGCAGAGAATATCTGCATTAGAAGTTTAATTCGGAGAATAATATGCCAATAAAAAAATACAAACCAACTTCAAGCGCAAGAAGGTTTCAAAGCGTTTCCGATTTTTCTGAAATTACAAGGGATTTTCCCGAAAAGAGTCTTCTCGCTAAATATAAAAAAAATGCCGGTAGAAATAATTACGGCAGAATTACTACAAGACACCAAGGCGGAGGGCATAAAAGAAGATATAGAATTATCGACTTTAAAAGGGATAAAAGAGAAGTTCCCGCAAAAGTAATAGAAATAGAATATGATCCTAACAGGTCTGCAAGGATTGCCCTGCTAAGCTATATCGACGGAGAAAAAAGATATATTCTTTGTCCGGCGGGTTTAAAAAAAGGAGATTCGGTAATATCGTCCGAAAAGGCCGATATACAGCCTGGAAACTGTATTCCGTTGTATAATATACCCGTTGGAACTATGATTCACAACATTGAAATGAAACCAAATAACGGCGGAAAACTTGTAAGAAGCGCAGGAGCGTATGCCGAATTGCTCGGAAGAGATGCAGGTTATGCACAGCTCAAAATGCCGTCGGGCGAATTTAGGACTGTACCAGAAAAATGTTATGCAACTATAGGACAGATTGGAAATATAGAACATGAAAATATTAGCATCGGGAAGGCGGGCAGATCAAGGTGGCTTGGGATCAGACCTTCTGTAAGAGGCGTAGCCATGAACCCAATCGATCATCCTCACGGAGGAGGCGAGGGAAAAACTTCAGGAGGTCGTCATCCTGTTACACCTTGGGGCGTACCCACTAAAGGTTATAAAACCAGAAAAAATAAATTAACCTCTAAGTATATAATTTCAAGAAGAAAGGGTAAATAAATTTATTAATAAAGGAGAATGAAAGTTGGCAAGGTCTATTAAAAAAGGTCCGTTTTCCGATAAATCGCTTTTAGAAAAAGTAGAAAAAGCATTTGACTCTAACGACAAAAAAATAATTAAAACATGGTCAAGAAGATCTACCATTATACCTTCCATGGTAGGTTTTACATTTGCGGTTCATAACGGAAAAAAATTTATTCCGGTTTTTGTAAGCGAGAATATGGTTGGTCATAAATTAGGCGAGTTCAGCGCTACAAGAACATTTACAATGCATTCCGGCGACAGGAAGGCTAAAGTAAAAACAGGCGGCGGTTCTAAATAGACCATTAAAACAAAATATAAGGGGTAGAAAATGCAGTTTAAAGCAGAGGCAAAATATATTAAAGTGTCTCCACAGAAAGCAAGATTAGTTGTGGATTTGATTAGAGGCAAAAAAGTTTACGATGCTATTAACGTTCTGAAGTTTACTAAAAAGAAATCCGCCTATCCTGTATTAAAACTTTTAAATTCCGCCATAGCTAACGCATCGACGACGGGAAGAGTGGATGTCGATAATTTAATAGTATCTAAAATTAACGTAGATATGTCGTTATCTTTAAAGAGGTTGATGCCTAAGGCAATGGGACGCGGCGCAACCGTTAAAAAACGTATGAGCAATATAAAAATTGTTCTAGAAGAAATTTAAAACGGAGGTAGATTTTGGGGCAGAAAGTTAATCCAATAGGACTTAGGATAGGCATCAATAAAACTTGGGATTCAGGATGGTACAGCGACAGAAATTATGCAAAATTTTTGCATGCCGATTTAAAAACAAGAGATTTTTTAAAGAAGAAACTGTATTCGGCAGGTATATCTAAAATAAATATAGGAAGGAAAGCCGAAAAATTATTAATAGACGTGTTCGCGGCCAGACCCGGTATTATATACGGGAAAAAAGGTTCGTCGGAATTCGACAACATTAAAAAAGAGATAGCCGATATAAATAATATAAAAGCTAAAGATATAGAAATTAACGTGCTTGAGGTTAAAAAACCCGAATTAGACTCAATTTTAGTCGCCGAAAGCATAGCTTCCCAGCTTGAAAAAAGGGTCGCATTTAAAAGAGCTATGAAAAAGAGCGTAACTATGGCATTGAAAAGCGGAGCAAAAGGAATAAAGATTACCTGCGGAGGAAGACTTGCGGGTGCCGAAATAGCGAGAACGGAATGGTATAGAGAGGGAAGAGTGCCCCTGCATACTTTAAGAGCAGATATCGATTACGGTACGTGCGAAGCTAATACGACATACGGCAAAATCGGTATAAAAGTTTGGATTTATAAAAGAGACGTATTATAAATAACAATAAAAGGTGATTAGATTATGTTAATGCCTGCTAAAACAAAATACAGGAAGCAGATGAAGGGTAGAATGAAGGGCAAGGCTACACGCGGTAATTCATTGGCCTTCGGAGATTACGGTTTAAAAGTTACGGAATGCGGATATATTACGGCTAGACAGATAGAAGCCGCCAGAATTGCAATGACCAGATTCGTAAAAAGGGGCGGAAAGGTATGGATAAGGATATTTCCCGATAAACCTATTACTAAAAAACCTGCCGAAACCAGAATGGGAAAAGGCAAAGGCTCAGTTGAAGAATGGGTCTGCGTAGCCAGACCAGGCTTGGTACTATATGAGATGGAGGGTATTCCTAAAGAAGTAGCGCAAGAAGCTCTCAGACTTGCATCTCATAAGTTGCCGCTTAAAACTATATTTATCGAAAGAGGAGAATTTTAACATATTATGAAATTCAAAGAATTAAAAGCCATGAAAGAAGATGAACTGAAGGTAAAAGAGTCCGACTTAAGAAAAGAAATATTTAATCTTGTCGTCCAAAAGTCGTTAGGCGCTTTAGAAAATCCAAAAAGAATTAAAGCCGTCAGAAAATCTATTGCAAGAATAAAAACTATTTTTAACGAAAGGAAGCAGGAGATATAAATATGAAAAAAACGTTAACCGGCATAGTTTCATCGGATAAAATGGACAAGACGAGGGTTGTTATAGTTTCGGACATAGTAAAACATCCCGTATATAAAAAATACGTAAAAAAGATTAAAAAATTTAAAATTCACGACGAAAATAACATTTCGCATGAAGGCGATAAAGTTATATTTATAGAAACAAGACCGCTTTCAAAAGATAAAAGGTGGAATCTTAAAAAAGTTATCTAAGGCAACAATTTTATAATTACAATTTAATTATGAGGCTATAAAAATGATTCAGATGCAGACGGTATTAAAATCAGCCGATAACTCCGGTGCTAAAAAACTAATGTGCATAAAAGTTCTTGGCGGATCTAAAAGAAAATATGCAGAGATAGGCGACATAATAGTAGTTTCCGTCAAAGAGGCAATTCCAAATTCAAAAGTAAAGAAAGGAGACGTTTCTAAGGCTGTTATAGTCAGGACGGTAAAAGAAGTAAAACGTCCTGATGGAAGCTATATAAGATTCGATAATAATTCAGCGGTATTAATAAATAATCAGAATGAACCTATAGGTACGCGTATTTTCGGTCCGGTAGCACGCGAATTAAGAGCAAAAAAATTTATGAGAATTATATCTTTAGCCCCAGAGGTCCTATAATATGACTATTAAATTAAAAAAGAACGATAACGTAATGGTTACCGCAGGCAAGGAAAAAGGAAAAACCGGTAAAATAATTCGTATAGATTCGGAAAAAAATAGAGTCTATATCGAAAAAATCAATATGATTAAAAGGCATATAAAGCCGAGAAGCGCGCAAGAACCGGGAGGAATTGTAGATAAAGAAGCTCCAGTAAATTTGTCTAACGTTCAATTGTATTGTCAAAAATGCAAAAAAGCCGTCAGGTTTTCCGTAAATATAGACGATAAAGGGAAAAAAGCAAGGATTTGTAAGAAATGCGGATCCGAAATATAATTTTGGAGGATTAAAAATTGTCATCAAGATATAAAGAATTTTACAAGAACTCGGTAATTCCGAATTTGATTAAAGAAACCGGTTATAAAAACATAAATCAGATACCTAAGCTGGTTAAAATTGTAATAAATATGGGGCTTGGAGAGGCGACTTCCAACTCGAAAATTATCGAGCAGTCTTTAAACGAGTTAACCAAAATTGCTGGCCAAAAGCCCGTAGTATCTAAAGCTAAAAAATCTATTGCGGCGTTCAAATTAAAAGAAAATCAGGAAATAGGCTGTTTCGTTACGCTAAGAAGCGACAGGATGTATGATTTTTTTGACAAACTTATAAATATATCGCTTCCAAGGGTAAGAGATTTTAAAGGTTTATCGAAAAAAGCTTTTGACGGCCGAGGCAATTATACCCTTGGAGTAAAAGAGCAGGTTATATTTCCGGAAATAAGCTATGAACTTATCGAAAAAATTAAAGGTATGAATATAACTATTGTTACGTCCGCAGAAAATAACGATGACGGATATAAACTTTTAAAAAGCTTTAACTTTCCTTTTAGAAATTAGGAGACAATAAATGGCTAAAAAATCGATGATAGTGAAAGCGCAGAGAGCGCCGAAATTTAAAGTAAGAGCGCATAACAGGTGTCCAATTTGCGGAAGACCGAGAGGATATTACAGAAAATTTGATATGTGCAGAATATGTTTCAGGACAAATTCAAGCAAAGGATTAATTCCAGGGGTCACTAAATCCAGTTGGTAATAAAATAATAATATTTATAAATATTTGCGAGAGGAAAAATAAATGAATTACCCGGTATCGGATATGGTAGTAAGAATTAAAAACGCTTATAAGGCTGGAAAGGAAAACGTAAATATTCCTTATTCCGGATTAAAAGAAAATTTATGCGAAATTTTAAAGAAAAAAGGTTTTATAGAAGATTATTCGATAGAAAATGCCGACTCTGTGCCTTTAAAGTCGATAAACGTAAAATTAGCCTATTTTGAAAATAAAAAGCCGACGATTATCGATATTGAGACAACGAGCACTCCAGGCATAAGGTTTTATAAAAAAGTAAAAGATATAAGGTCGTATAAAAACGGATTAGGCGTGGAGGTTTTTTCTACTTCTGCCGGAATATTATCCGATGCGGAATGCAAAGAAAAAAATATAGGCGGACTTTCATTATTGAAAGTTTTTTAATTAAAATAGTATAATAACGCTGTCGTATTTATTAATCGGCTTAATAACAGGTATAGATTTTAGGCTATACTAAACTTAAAGGTAATAGGAATAATAAAATGTCAAGAATAGGAAAGAAAATTATCGAAATTCCCAAAGAAGTTAAAATAGAACTGAAGGAAGGAGTGTTTACTTCATCCGGTCCTCTCGGAAAAGTTTCTAAAAGAATTCCCGAAGGAATTGTATTAGAAATGACCGATTCATCCGTTTCGGTTAAATTAAAAAACGATAATCCCGAATTTGAAAAATTCAGCGGATTAACCAGAACTATAATAGCTAATTCGGTTATAGGGGTAGTTAAAGGGTTTGTAAAGGATTTAGAAATAATAGGAGTAGGTTACAGGGCTGAAGTAAAAAATAAAATTTTAGTTTTAAATCTCGGTTTTTCGCATCAGGTAAATTTTGAAATCCCGGACGGTATAAAAATAGCGGTAGAAAAAAATACTCTGCTGAAAATAAGCGGGTTTGATAAAGAGCTTGTCGGTCTTGTTGCGGCAAGAATAAGGGAACTTAAAAAACCGGAGCCTTATAAAGGCAAAGGAATTAAATATTCGGATGAAGTTATTAAGCGGAAAGTAGGAAAGGCTTCCGGAAAATAATATAAAAAAACAGAATAAAAACATAAGGAATAAAATATGAAAGATAAGATTGAAAAGAGAATTCGCAGAAAAGCGCATATTAAAACCGTAATGAAAAATAACACGAAACCGCGTTTGTGCATTTTTAAGAGTTTAAACAACATTTATGTCCAGGTTTTTTCTTTCGACAATAAAGTTCTTGCGCAAGTCTCATCGCTCAATGCCGCAGTTAAAGGCAAGATTAAAGGCCATAAGGGAAACGTAGAGACTGCCAAAATAGTAGGCAAAGAAATTGCGGAACTGTGCCTGCAAAGGTCCATAACGGAAGTTGCATTCGACAGAAACGGATACATTTATCACGGCAGAGTCAAAGCTTTAGCCGACGCGGCAAGAGAAAGCGGTTTAAAATTTTAGATACATGAAAATTGGAGGATAATTTGGATAGGTTAAACGCTGAAGATTTAAATATTAAGGACAAAGTAATTCATATTTCAAGAGTAGCCAAGGTTGTTAAAGGCGGAAGAAGATTCGGTTTTTCTGCTTTAGTAGTCGCGGGAGATCCCGATGCAAACTATGTCGGTATCGGGCTGGGCAAAGCAAAGGAAGTGCCTGAAGCTATAAGAAAAGGAACAGAGCAGGCAAAAAAAAATCTTATACGGGTTAAGGTGCATAAAAATTCTATACCTCACGAGCAGTATGGAAAAAGCGGAGCAGGATACGTATTTATGAAACCTGCGCCTGAAGGTACGGGAATTATAGCCGGCGGCGCAATGAGAGCTATTTTTGAACTTTCGGGAGTTAAAAACGTTTACGCAAAATCCATAGGTTCTTCTAATCCTCATAACGTTGCAAACGCTACTTTAAAATGCATATCGTCTTTTTTTTATAAAGGCGAACTAAATAAGAGAAGAAACAAACAATAATATTTACATTAAGAGGAATACACTATAATGATCAGTTTAAGCGAATTCGGCAGACATAATAATAAAAAGGTCAAAAGACTTGGAAGAGGCGCAGGTTCCGGACACGGACAAACATCGGGCAAAGGAAATAAGGGACAGAATGCCAGGGCAGGCGGAGGAGTAAGACCCGGTTTCGAAGGCGGACAAATGCCTTTCAGCAGGAGAGTTCCCAAAAGAGGCTTTAATAACCCCCTTAAAGAAAAATATGCCGTAATTAATTTTTCTGCTATCGAAAATATAAAAACCGGCGATATTACTATAGATATTTTAAAAGAGAACGGAATTCTTAAGAAAAACGAGAGCAAATTTAAAATGCTCGGTTCCGGAGATATTAACAGAAAAATAAATATAGTATGCAATAAAATATCTAAAAGCGCTAAAGAAAAAATTGAATCGCTCGGCGGAAGCGTAAGGATAATATAATAAATGGCTCAAAGTTACGAAAATATCGGGAAAATACCTGAATTACGCAATAGGATACTATATACTCTTTTAATGTTTATAGTTTTCAGGGTAGGGGTGCATATTACTACGCCAGGCGTAAACCCTATTGCTTTATCGCAGTTTTTTAACGCTACAAACAGCAATTTATTCGGACTTTTCAATATGTTTACCGGCGGAGCTTTAGCCCGTTTTTCCATATTTTCGCTCGGTATTATGCCTTACATCAGTTCGTCTATTATTTTTCAGATGTTACCTATGGTAGTTCCGTCGCTTGACAGACTGCAAAAAGAAGGCGAAGCCGGAAGAAAAAAGTTTATGCAATACACGAGATACGGTACAGTTTTGCTATCGTTATTTCAGTCTATAGGCATAAGTTACGGAATTATGGCCATGAGAAGCCCCGACGGAATGCGGGTAGTTATGCATCCCGGCTTAAGCTTTCTTATTATATCGGTAATTTCTCTTACTGCGGGAACTGTTTTTGTAATGTGGATAGGCGAGGAAATATCGGAACACGGTATAGGAAACGGTATATCCCTTATAATATTTGCGGGAATCGTAGCGGCAATTCCGGGCGCATTTATGAATACTATAAAGTTTGTTCAGACCGGAGAAATAAATATAATGCTGCTGATATTAATTGTGGCATTTATGATATTAGTTATAGGATTTATAGTATTCGTCGAATCTGCGCAGAGAAGAATTCCCATACAGTACGCAAAAAAAATGGTCGGCAGGAAACTATACTCAGGACAGACAAGCTATCTTCCTCTAAAAATTAATACTCCAGGTGTTATACCGCCTATATTTGCTATGTCGATACTTTTATTTCCAGCAACGATTGCAAATTTTATAAAAGTTCCGGTTTTTGAAAAAATTTCCGAGTATCTTAATCCTAACGGATTAATATACAATATATTTTTTGTAATTTTAATTTTTTTCTTCTGTTATTTTTATACGGCTATAACTTTTAAAGTCGACGACGTCGCAGACGATTTGCGTAAATACGGAGGTAATGTACCCGGCATTAAACCCGGAAAATCAACTGCCTCTTTTATAGATAAAATATTGAACAGAGTTACTTTTATAGGTGCAATATACGTTTCGCTAATATGCTTAATACCTACTATATTAATTAATAAATTTCACGTTCCGTTTTATTTCGGCGGAACCGGTTTATTAATCGTCGTTGTCGTTGCAATGGATACTATCGTGCAGATACAATCTCATCTGTTATACAGAAATTACGACAGTTTGTTAAAAAAAGCGTCAAAAAAATAACTATAATATAAATATAAAAAGGGGCAAAAAAATGAAAAGCAAAATCTTTATTCTTATAGGACCTCCGGGGGCGGGAAAAGGCACTCAGGCTAAAAATATTGCAGTTACAAAAGATTTCGTACTTATATCTACCGGAGATTTATTAAGGGAAAATGTGGAAAAAAAGACCGAACTCGGACAAATAGCCAAATCTTATATGGATAAAGGAGAATTTGTTCCTATCGAATTAGTCGCTAAAATAATAAAGACTAATATTCAGCAGAATTTAAACAAAAAAGGTTTTTTATTTGACGGGTTTCCGAGAGATCTTTCTCAGAACGTGCTGTTGGACGAAATGCTCAACGAGTTTAACATTGAAGTCGATAGAGTAATTTATATAGACGTTAAAGACGAAGCGATTCTAGACAGGTTAACCAACAGAAGGGTATGTCCGAAATGTAAAAAAGTTTATCATATGAAATATAATAAGCCTAAGAACGACGAAACTTGCGATGATTGCGGGGTACCTTTGATAACGAGAGACGACGATAAACCTGAAGTTATTAAAAACAGATTAGCTACTTATCATAAGGTAACCCATCCTCTCGTAGAACATTTTGAAAAATTAGGCAAAGTAATAAGAGTAAACGGAGAGAAATCGCCGAAAGAGGTGGAAACCGAAATTCTTTCACTGATTTAACCTTATTAATGATCAGTTTAAAAAATAAGACAGATATAGAAGGCATAAAAAAATCAGGACAAATAGTCAGAAAAGTATTAAATGAACTCGCTGAAATAACGAAGCCGGGAATAAGAACTATTGAATACGATATAAAGGCAGAACAAATATCGTCGTCGTTAAATGCGTCGCCGGCGTTTAAAGGGTACGGCGGATTTCCTTATTCGGTGTGCGTATCCGTAAACGAAGATGTCGTACACGGGTTTCCGTCACAGAGAAGGCTTAAAGAAGGCGATATAGTAAGTTTGGATTTCGGCATTTATTATAACGGGTATTATGCAGATGCCGCTATTACGGTACCGGTAGGAAAGATAAGCGATAACGCTTCAAAGCTGATAGAAGTTACACAGCAGGCTTTAAATATCGGTATATCAAAGGCTGTAATGGGCAACAAAATAAACGATATATCAAAAGCAGTCGAAGAATATGCGGTTACGAATAAGTTTTCGGTAGTAAGGGACTTCGTAGGACACGGCGTAGGTTTTAAGCTGCATGAAGATCCTCAGGTTCCAAACTATTACATTGAATCGAACGACGTTTTGATTAACGAGGGATTGGTTATAGCGATCGAACCTATGATTAACGAGTCTTCATATAAGGTTAAGATAAAGCAGAATAAATGGACGGTAACGACTAAAGACAAGAAGTTGTCGGCTCATTTTGAGCATACCGTCGCAGTTACGAAAGAAGGGCCTCAAATACTTACATAAGGAATTTATGTCTAATAAAGAAGATTTAATTGAAGTTGAAGGAACTGTAGTAGAGCCTTTGCCCAATGCCATGTTTAGGGTAGAATTGGAGAACGGTTATAAAGTGCTGGCTCACATATCCGGAAAAATGCGGATGCATTACATAAAGATATTAGCCGGCGATAAGGTTACGGTTCAGCTCTCGCCGTACGATTTAACTAGAGGCAGGATTATTTTTAGAGGAAAGTAATAAATATAAATTAAAAAGGAGTTTACAAGTGAAAGTCAGGTCGTCGGTTAAAAAAATTTGCGATAAATGTAAAGTTATCAAAAGAAAAGGCGTAATCAGGATAATATGCGAAAACCCAAAGCATAAACAGCGCCAGGGCTAATAACTAATTATAATATAAAAGATTTAGATATAACGTGAGGAGTGAATAATTATGGCAAGAATTTCAGGAATAGATTTACCGAAAAATAAAAGGATAGAAATTGCGCTTACTTATATTTACGGAATTGGACGCGCTTTATCCGTCAAAATTTTAAATAAAGCCGCCGTATCTTTGGATACTAAAGTTAAGGATTTATCGGATGCTCAGGTAAACGATATCAGGCAGTCTATAGAAGGGGAGCATAAGGTAGAAGGCGATTTAAGAAGAGAAGTGCAGATGAATATTAAGAGGCTGATAGATATCGGCGCATACAGAGGATTGAGACATAAAAAAGGTTTGCCGGTAAGAGGCCAAAGAACCAAAACCAATGCAAGAACAAGAAAAGGTCCGAGAAAGTCGACTATAGCATCAGCTAAAGCAAAATAATTTAACTTGAGGAAAAATTAATAAAAAGAGGTATCGATGGCAAATATAAAGAAAAACGCACCAAAAAAAAGAAAAGAGAAAAAAAATATTCAAAATGCGGTAGCACATATAAAATCTACCTTTAATAATACTATCGTGAGTATTACCGATTTAAGCGGAAACGTTCTTGCATGGGCTAGTTCAGGAACCAGCGGGTTTAAAGGTTCAAGAAAAAGCACGCCTTATGCGGGACAGGTAGCGGCCGAGCAAGCAGCTAAAAAAGTTGCAGATTACGGCGTATCGAATATCGAAGTTTATATAAAAGGGCCTGGCGGCGGCAGAGAATCTGCATTAAGGGCGCTTCAAAGTTCCGGATTTAATATTACCCTTATTAAAGACGTTACGCCGATACCTCACAATGGATGCAGACCTCCAAAAAGAAGAAGGGTTTAAATTTTAAAATATAAAAAATAAAGTAATATTGAAATTAAGAGGTGAAAATTGGCTAAATACAAAGGACCTGTTTGTAAATTATGCAGGAGGGAAGGCGGAAAACTGTTTCTGAAAGGCGACAGATGTTTTTCGGATAAATGTTCATACGACAAAAGAGAATACGCGCCGGGCGAACATAAGGGTATAAGAAGAAAATTATCTGAATACGGCGAGCAGTTAAGAGAAAAACAGAAATTAAAGAGAACATACGGACTTATGGAAAAACAATTCAAAAAAACATATAAAACAGCCGAAAGAATGAAGGGAATTACCGGCGAAAATCTGCTTTCATTATTGGAAAGAAGGCTTGATAATGCCGTTTATACAATGGGATTTGCGGTTTCTAGAAAGTCGGCAAGACTTTTGATTACCCACGGGCATTTTTTAGTAAACGGGAAAAAGGTTAATATTCCGTCATACATATTAAGGCCAAGCGAAAAGATATCCGTTTCGGAAAACGGCAAAAAATTAGACGTTATAAAAAATTCCGTCGATTCGTCCGCGAGAAAAACGCGTCCGGAATATTACGAAGCGATTGCCGAAGAATTTAGCGGTAATTTAAAAAGCATTCCTTTAAGAGACGAAATTATATCTACGGCAAATGAAAAGCTTATAGTAGAGCTTTATTCTAAATAAGCTACAAATAAAATTTTTTGGAGGAAATATGAAAAAAAATTGGCTTTCCCTTATTAAGCCAAAGAAAATAGAATTCGATAAAGATACATATACTGACTATTACGGAAAAATGATTGTAGAGCCGCTGGAAAGAGGTTTTGGTACAACCATCGGGAATTCTTTAAGAAGAATACTTTTATCTTCTATAATCGGTTACAAAATAGTTGAAATTAAGATTGAAGGCATTTCCCATGAATTTTCGTCCGTACCCGGTATAGTGGAAGACGTTACCGAAATTATATTAAATTTAAAGGATATAGATTTTAATATGGATTCGGAAGAGCCGGAAACGGTATATATCGACGCGGACAAAGAAGGCGAAGTTTTTGCCTCCGATATCAAAACCCCGCACAATGTTCAGGTAGTAAACGGCGATAAAAAGATATTAACGATATCCAAAGGCGGTCGTTTTCAAGCACAAATGCTTGTTTCCGGCGGCAGAGGATACGTTCCCAGCGAATTAAATTCGCGAGAAGAAGCTCCGATAGGAACTATTTCTTTAGACGTATCTTTTTCGCCGGTTAAAAAAGTGACTATGGACGTTTCGTATGCCAGGGTCGGAGGAATTACAGATTACGATAAACTTATAATGGAAATATTTACGAACGGCTACATCACTCCCGAAGATGCTTTAAGGTCTGCCGCAACTATATTGCAGGACCAGATTTCCGTTTTTTCTTTATTCGGCGAGTTAGACCATATGCCTAATGAAAGAAAAATACTGCCGGAAACGGAAAAGATTAACGAGAGCAATTTAAACGAAAATCTTTTGAAATCCGTCGAAGAACTTGAACTGTCGGTAAGATCGGCAAACTGCCTTAAAAACGCCAATATAAAAACTATTGGCGAACTTGTGCAAAAAACAGAAGGAGAAATGCTCAGAACAAAAAATTTCGGCAGAAAATCTCTTAACGAAATCAAAGAAGTTTTGTCCACTATGGGCTTAGGTTTTGGTATGAAGGTTGATATTCCGGCTAATATTGCAAAGAAAGATAAATAATTATAAAATATATAAAAAATATATATAGAGGTTAAAATGCGTCACGGAAAAATAAAAACAAGATTAAACAGGACTTCTTCGCACAGAGCGGCTCTTTTAAGAAACATGGCTTCTTCTCTTATCGAATACGAGAGAATCGAGACTACACTGCCTAAAGCTAAAGTATTAAGAAGCTACGTAGAAAGGCTTATTACTTTGGGAAAATCCGATAACGTCGCGAGACGCAGATTGGCTTTTGCAAGATTAAGAAGCAAAAAAGCGACGACCAAACTTTTTAAAGACCTTGGACCTAGATTTATCGACAGGCCAGGAGGATACGTCAGAATAATAAAAACCGGTTACAGAGCCGGCGATGCCAGTCCTCTCGGCATAATAGAGTTTATTTCAAAAGACGATAAACAGTCGTAATTCTTTAAGATTAAAGATCCGCGCAAGATAATATCGAAAGGTTTATTTTATTTTGCGTAAGAATAATTTTAAAGAATTAAAATATGCTATAATAATCATATTATGTCTATTAAGCCGGTATTAAGCTACGACGATATTTTAAGAACTCCGGAATCATACAACGTAATTCCTATTATAAAAGAAATAAGCGGCGATATGGATACTCCGGTATCTATATTTTCCGCATTTAAAAAAGAAAGATATTCTTTTTTATTCGAAAGCACGGAAGGCGTAGGCAGGTGGGGAAGGTATTCATTTATTTGCCTAAATCCGGCGCTTACTTTTCGTTTATATAAAGAGGTGCTGAGTACGGATAATCTAACCGGCTTAGATATAAACTATCCTGAAAATATAAAATTAGACGATATAAAACAGGATATTTTCTCTTATATAAAAACAATCCTTTTAAAATTCAATATTTATAAAAATAATCTTATAGACGGTTTTATAGGCGGTTTGTTTGGTTATTTGGGATATGAAATAAGCGGACTTATCGAAAAACTCCCTCCAGATAAAAAAGACGTTACCGACGTTTACGACCTTTTTTTTATGCTGCCTAGGGATGTCATAGTATATGACGCTATAGAACAGTCTATAAAAATAATGTCGTTTATTTTTAAAGACGTCAAAAATATAGAAACACTTAAAAAAGAATATGAATCCGCTCTTTCAAGATTAAATTCTCTGTCCGATAAAATACAAAAAAGAGATGCCGGACAAAATGAATCAAACGGAAACGATAAATTAAATTTTGAAATTATCGACGAAATAGAGTACGAACAATTTAAAAATAAAGTTTTAGCGGCAAAAGAGTATATACTTCGCGGAGACATATTTCAGGTACAAATTTCAAGAAGAAAGAAAATAATAAATCCCCCTGCCCCTTTTCTTTTTTACAGGGCTCTCAGGATTGTAAATCCATCGCCTTACATGTTTTATCTAAAAATAGACGATTTCGTTATTACCGGCTCTTCACCCGAGAATTTAGTTAAATTGGAAGGAGACGCTATAGAGACGCGGCCTATAGCCGGCACTATAAAAAGAGGCGAAAACCCGGAAGAAGACGAATATTTTGCCGAAAAACTCCTTAAAGACCCTAAAGAGAGAGCCGAACACATAATGCTTGTCGATTTAAGCCGAAACGATATAGGCAGAGTTTCCGAAAAAGGCTCGGTGAAAATAGGCAACCTTATGTATATAGAAAAGTATTCCCATGTTCAGCATATAGTAACGAGCGTAGTTTCAAAGATTAAAAAAGGTATGGATGCATTCGACCTTATAAAGGCGACTTATCCTGCCGGAACTCTTACGGGCGCTCCCAAGGTAAGGGCAATGGAAATAATAAACGAATTAGAAGAATCGAAAAGAGGAATTTACGGCGGGGGAATAGGTTATTTCGGTTTTTTAGAAGAAGGTTTATGCAAAAGGATGGAATTCTGCATAACTATAAGAACCGCCCTATTTAAAAAAGATTCAGCTTACATACAGGCGGCAGGCGGTATAGTTTACGATTCAACCCCGGAAAACGAGTTTGCCGAGACCGAAAACAAATTAAAGCATTTAATAACTGCGTTAAAGATGGTTGAAAGGTTTAGCTGAATTATAAAAAAGGCGTAAAATTATCTGACATCTTTTTCAATACAGAATTAAAGGTTAAAGAATACTTTGACAACGGCATTATTTCGATATAATATATTAAAATGATACTAATAATAGATAATTACGATTCTTTTACGTACAATATAGTGCAGTATATAGGCGAACTAAACTACGATACCGTCGTATACAGAAACGACGCTATAGACGTTTCCGATATCGCAAAGATGAAGCCGGAAAAAATAGTTATTTCTCCGGGGCCTAAATCTCCGCAATATGCCGGAATTACAGTCGACGTTATTAAAAGTTTCTATAAAGAAATACCGATACTTGGAATATGCTTAGGCCATCAAGCCATAGGATATGCATTCGGCGGCGAAATAATACGCGCCGCAAACATAATGCACGGCAAAGTTTCCGCCATCGAACACGATTCTTCGATAATATACGGCGGAATACCAAGCCCTTTTGAAGCGACGAGGTATCATTCGCTTGTAATTAATAAAGAAAAAGTGCCTGAGGCTATAAAGGTTACCGCCATAAGTTTAGGCGATAACGAAATAATGGGGATAGAGGTAAAAGGTTATAAAGTATTCGGAGTTCAATTTCATCCCGAATCTATTCTAACCTCTCACGGCAAACAGTTAATAAATAATTTTTTATCTGTTTAAAAATGTAATATATTGAGATTTTATGGAAGAAAAGTTAATAAAAGAAATACTGCTTAGAGCGGCTTCCGGCTATTCTTTAGAAAGGGATGAATCTTACGAAATATTTAACGCAATATTAAAAGGCCTGCTTACGCAAGCGCAGATAGCATCGTTATTGACCTCTCTAAAAATAAAAGGCGAAACCGTCGAAGAAATTGCCGGAGCGGCAATCGCTATGAGAGAAAATGCCCTGTCGTCATCTGCGGGCATCGGCGAAGAATATAAAAAAAACTTGGTGGATACGTGCGGAACCGGAGGAGATTCCAAGAATACGTTTAACATTTCGACGTGTTCTGCTTTTATTGCGGCAGGCGCAGGCGTAAAGATTGCAAAGCACGGCAATTATGCGGTATCTTCTAAATCCGGCAGCGCGGACGTCCTTAAGGAACTTGGCGTTAATATATCTTTGGAAGCAGAACGGGTAATCGAGTCTATAGAGTATGCAAATATAGGTTTCTTATTTGCTCCTAAATTTCATTCCGCAATGAAATATGCGGCGCCGGTCAGGAAAGAATTGGGATTTAAAACGATTTTTAATATACTTGGCCCTCTTACGAATCCTTTTGGCGCAAAAAGACAGATAATGGGAGTATATTCCGGAGACCTGTCCGAAAAAGTTATAAAAGCGTTGAAGCTGTTAAACATTGATCAGGCATTCGTAGTTCACGGCAGAGACGGAATGGACGAAATAAGTCTGTCCTCGGTGACCGATATTTATAAATTAAACGATAAAGGGGAAGTTGAATATTTTGAATTTAACCCCGAAGAATACGGTTTTGAGTTGTTTAGCGAAGAACACTTTAAATCTTTATCTGTTGCCGAAAATTCAAAAATCTTATATGATATAATAACAGGCAAAAAAGGTCCTAAAACAGACATCGCAATTTTAAACGCAGGTTTTGCAATTATAGTTGCCGGTAAAGCTGATAATTTAAACGACGCTTTTAAAGAGGCGAGAAATTCTATAGAATCCGGCAGGGCGTTAAAGGCTTTGCAAAATCTTATAGAAGTAACTAATGCTTAAATAATAGAATATAAAAATATAACGATGATATTAGACGACATATTAAATGAAAAGAAGAAAGAAGTAGAAAAATTTAAGTCGTCCATAGACGAATCTGCTTATAAAAGCAAGGCATTAAATTTTTTTAACGGCAGAAGGAGTTTAAAAGACGCCTTAAAGCCAAGGTCTAACGGAGAGGCCGTTTCTTACCGGATTTGCAGTATTATAGCGGAGGTTAAAAAGGCATCTCCTTCAAAAGGACTTCTTTCGGCAAATTATAAACCCGAAGAGCTTGCATTGCTTTACGAGGAAGGAGGAGCAAGCGCTATCTCCGTTCTTACGGATAAAAAATTTTTTATGGGCAGTCCGTCCGATATTGCAAAAGTTCGGGATAAGGTAAGCCTTCCCGTTTTGAGAAAAGATTTTATTATAGACGAAATCCAGGTTTTTGAATCTAAATTAATCGGAGCGGACGCTATTTTATTGATTATTAAAGCGTTAAAAGAACCGGAATATAAAAAATTGCTTGCACTTGCAGACGAACTTTCGTTAGACGTCCTTACCGAAATATCGGACGAAGGCGAGTTGGAAATTGCTTATAAATATAATGCCGAAATTATAGGAATAAACAGCAGGGATTTAAGAACGTTTAAAACGGATTTATTTAAAACGGCTAATTTAGCCGAAAGAATACCTGTCGGAAAACTTATCGTAGCCGAAAGCGGAATTAACGGCAGGAACGATATCGAGATGCTTATGAAAAGAGGAGTAAACTCCTTTCTTGTCGGCGAAGCGCTGGTTGTTTCCTCAAATGCCGCCGAAACGTTAAAAAATTTTCTGTCGCCGTATTCCTTGGATAACGATTATATCCAGTAAACGAACATTATGGATTACGGGAATTATGGCTGATATTCCAAGCGTTAAAATATGCGGATTGACTAATGCGGCGGATGCCCGCCAAGCATTAAGGCTGGGGGCGGACGCTATAGGTTTTATTTTTTACGATAAATCGCCGAGATACATACGGCCTGAAGATGCTAAATTTTTAATAGAAGACCTCAGGCTGAGCGAAAATGCCGTAAAAAAATTTTTATCGGCACAAAGAAATGTTATAGTTGCGGGAGTTTTTGTTAACGAAGACCCTTTGAAACTAAGAAAAATTATTAAAGATGCCGATATAGACCTGGTTCAGCTGTCCGGAAACGAGCCGGTAGAATATATAGAAAAGCTCGGCATAGACAAAAAATTTATAATAAAAGCCGTGCACGTTAAAACTAAAGACGATGTCGATAAAATTTTATTATATAAAAAAGCCGGCGTTAGCGTTCTGATAGATGCTTCCGCAGACGGCGGCAAGTTCGGCGGAACGGGCATAAGGGTAAGTACGGATTTACTTAACGGTTTAAATATGAACGATATAATTTTAGCAGGCGGAATAGACGAAACAAACGTGGAAAGCATAGTTAAGTCAGTTAAGCCATACGGTTTGGATCTTTCTTCAAAAATAGAATCTTTTCCCGGCAAAAAGAATATAGATAAGATGAGTTTATTTTTTCAAAACCTCAGGAGGGTGGCGGATGAAATTGCCTGACGACAACGGTCACTTCGGCGAATACGGCGGAAGATATATTTCCGAAACTTTAATGCCTGCCGTAATAGAACTTGAAAAATTTTATAAAAAGATAAGAAACGATAAAGAATTTATTAAAGATTTTAAATATTACCTGAAAAATTATGTAGGAAGACCGAGCCCTCTTTATTTTGCAGAGAGACTATCCAAGGTTTACGACGCCGAAATATTTCTTAAGCGCGAAGATCTAAACCATACCGGAGCGCATAAAATCAACAATACTATCGGACAGGCTCTGCTTGCCGTAAGAATGGGCAAAAAGCGTATTATAGCCGAAACCGGAGCGGGACAGCACGGCGTCGCTACTGCGACTGTTTGTGCGTTATTCGGCTTAGACTGCGAAGTTTTTATGGGGAAAAAAGACGTGGAAAGGCAAAAACAGAACGTTTTCAGGATGGAGCTTCTCGGCGCAAAAGTAAATTCCGTAGAGGCGGGCTCGCAGACTTTAAAAGACGCTATGAACGAAGCTATCAGAGACTGGATAACCAATATTCAAACGACCTATTATATGATAGGGACGGTTGCCGGACCCCATCCTTATCCTTTAATAGTAAGGGATTTTCAATCGGTCATCGGCAAAGAAGTATTAAAACAATTAAAGAAACTCCCCGACATTTTAATAGCCTGCGTCGGCGGAGGAAGCAACGCTATAGGGTTGTTCTATCCGTTTTTAAAATATGACGGGATTAAAATTTATGCGGTAGAAGCCGGAGGCTATGGAATAGAAACCGGAATGCACGCCGCTTCTATTACCGGAGGAAAGCCGGGAGTACTTCACGGAAATAAAACTTATCTTCTTCAGGACGAATACGGCAGAATTAAAGATGCCCATTCGATTGCCGCAGGATTAGATTATCCGGGTATAGGTCCGGAACACAGCTATTTCGCAGACGAAAAAAGGATTATTTTCGACAGCGTTACCGATGAAGAGGCGGTTAAAGCTTTTCAAAAACTTTGCAAACTTGAAGGTATTATTCCTGCTTTAGAAAGTTCTCATGCAATAGCATATTTAGAAAAAATAAAAAAAGAAATAAAAGGTAAAACCGTAGTAATAAATCTTTCCGGCAGAGGCGATAAAGATATGCATACTATTTCGGAGTATCTTTCGGCGACTAAATTTGGTAAAGTCAAAAGCGGTGCGGAGGACGAGCATAATTAAAATGCGGAACGATATAAATTTCAAACATAATAATAAAATAGACGTCGTATTTAAAAAACTGAAAGAAGAAAAAAAGAAAGCTTTTATACCTTTTATATCAATAGGCGATCCCGATATTGAAACGTCTTTAGATATAGCTAAAACTTTAGCCGAAAATGGAGCCGACATAATAGAACTAGGTTTTCCGTTTTCCGACCCTATGGCAGACGGCAAGGTAATACAGCGGTCGTACGAAAGAGCGTTGAAGAATAAAATTGCTATGGAAGATGCATTCAATTTTATAAAACGCTTAAAAGATTTTAAGGACATTCCGGTAATTTTGTTTACATACTATAATCCGGTTTTCGTAATGGGCGAAAAATTTGCGGAAGGAGCCGAAGAAGCCGGCGTAGAAGGCGTTCTTGTAGTGGATTTGCCGCCGGAAGAGTGCGGAGAATTTACTAAATATATAGAAGATAGAAATATATATCAGATTTTTCTGCTTGCGCCTACTACCGATAAGGACAGAATGCGTCTAGTTCTGTCATATGCGAAAGGCTTCGTATATTACGTCAGCGTAACCGGCGTTACGGGAGCTAGAAAAAATCTTCCGGAAACCGTCAAGTCAAATGTTAAAGAGATTAAAAAAATAACAGCTCTTCCCGTCGGAGTGGGTTTCGGCATATCTTCGAAGGAGCAGGCAAAAGATATCGCAAAACATTCCGATGCAATAATAATAGGTTCGCGCATAATTCAGTTTATAGAAGACAATATTAACGATAAAGAGCTTATATTAAAGAAAATAGCGGAATTTTCGAAGGATATAAGGTCGGTTTTATAATCTATGCTTTTATTTAAATCAAAAAACGGTAAAAAAGAACAAAGTAAGCCTGGCAAGGTGTCCGAGGGTTTATGGATTAAATGTCCAAGCTGCAGCGAAATTATATATAAAAAAGAGTTGGAAAGAAATCTTGAGGTATGTCCCAAATGCAACTATCATTTCAGGATAGAAGCCGAAAAAAGAATAAAAATGATATTCGACGAGGGCAGTTTTCAGGAATTATTCGACGATATCAAGCCTCAAGACCTTCTTAATTTCGTAGATACAAAAAAATATAAAGAAAGACTTAAGGAAGATACCGAAAAAACCGGCCTTTCGGATGCGGTTGTTTCGGGCATCGGTAAAATACTAGGAATATCCGTTGCCGCTTCGGTGTTTGATTTTAATTTTATGGGCGGTTCTATGGGAAGAGTCGCGGGCGAAAAAATTGCAAGGACGTTTCGGTATGCCATAGAAAACAAGTTTCCCGTAATAATATTTACTTCTTCCGGCGGAGCAAGAATGCAGGAAGGCATTTATTCTCTTATGCAGATGTCTAAAACGGTGGCTTTAGTTTCCGAATTTAACAGGACGGGCATGCCTTATATTTCCGTTCTTACCGACCCTACCACCGGCGGCGTATCGGCAAGTTTTGCGACTATAGGAGACGTTATTATAGCCGAGCCTAAAGCTTTAATAGGATTTGCAGGGCCCAGGGTTATAGAAAAAACTATACATCAAAGCCTTCCGGAAGGGTTTCAAAGGTCGGAGTACCTTCTGGAACACGGCATGATAGACATGATAGTCGAAAGAAAAAACTTGCGTGAAGTCTTAAAAAAATTGTTGACGCTTCTCATAAATGAATAGCTTATACAAGGTTAACGGGTTAAACGATTTTTTTATGGATTTCGGATTGGAAAGAATCGAAGCGTTAATGAATTTTGCCGGCAACCCGCAAAATAAGCTCAAAATAATACATGTAGCCGGAACTAACGGGAAAGGTTCTACCTGCAGGTTTTTATATTATATTTTAAAAGAACACGGTTTAAAAACCGGTTTATATACCTCTCCCCATCTGGATAATTTTAACGAAAGAATAATAGTCGGCGAAGATACGATTAGCGATTCGGATGTTGCAAGGCTTAGTAGTTTTTTTGATGAAATAACGAATAAAGAAAATATTTTTAAAAACATAGGCAAGCCTACTTTTTTCGAGCTTACCACGGCAATATGTTTTAAATATTTTTTTGAAAAAAAAGTAGAAGTTGCAGTAATAGAAACCGGTCTTGGAGGCAGATTAGACGCAACCAACATAATTAAAAAGCCGTTAGTTTCCGTTATTACGAATATATCGGCGGATCATAAAGATATACTAGGCAATTCGCTTAAAAAAATTGCGCTCGAAAAAGCCGGAATTATAAAAAAAAATTCGATAGCCGTTTGCGGAGAAAAAAATAAAAAAATAAGACAAATTATACAATATTACGCTTTAGGCGTAAATTCTTTGTTTTTTTCGTCCGATACCGTAAAATTAATCAAAAAAAGTTTTTTTTTCGAGTATAAAGGGTTAAATATAGATATAAAAAATATAAAAAATCCTAATTTTGCTTTATATCAGAACGACAATCTTAAATTGGCTGTTTTAGCGGCCGAAATTATTTCTAAATATTATTCTAAGGCTCTTAAATTTAATTTAAACGAAGGATTATTAAAGAGTGCCGTTCTTAAATTTAAAAATGAAGGCCGTTTTGAGATAATAAAATATAAAAATAACGATATTATTTTAGACGGAGCGCATAATCCCGACGGAATTAAAAAACTTATCGCTTCTTTAAAGAAAATTTTTCCGAATAATAATTTCGTGACTATTTTTGCCGTTATGAAAGACAAAGACTACAACATGATTTTAAAAAGGCTTTCGACGCTCGGCGGAAAAATTATATTTACCGGATTGCGCAACAACGAAAGAGCGCTTAAAATTAAAGAATTAAAAAAAATTTCCTTAGACAATAAATATTTTAAAGATATATTTCTTTCCAGCGGCATAAAAGAATCTCTTGAAACCGCATTAAAAATTAAGAGCGCGGACGATATTATATTGATATGCGGTTCTCTTTATTTGATAGGGGAATTTAAAAAATTGACGAAAGGCTCGATAAATAAATGAAAAAAACAGTATTTTGCTTATACTTTTTTATTGCGTTTTTTATAATAGTTTTTGTTTTAAGCGTTAATAATTCCAATGCTCTTAATAGCAAAGCCGTTCCTATTTACATAAAGTCCGATAAGGTAGTTTATAATAAACATAATCATACATATACTTTTACCGGCGACGTTATAATAACGAGAAAAAAATTTATTCTCAAAGCCGAAAAAGTAGTCTATTATTTTAAAACCGGTTACGCCGTCGCCGTCGGGCGCGTCGTAGTAAATTCAAAGGGAACGGTTACTAAGGCCAAAAAAATAAAGGTTTATTTAAAAAGCCGCATAGGAACTACTTATAATACCCATATACATTACATCGACAAAAATATTTACGTTTACGGCAAAAAAATTTATCATAAAGGAAAAGGTTTTTATCAGGTCAAAGACGGATATTTAACTTCCTGTAAAATGCATCCGCCTTCATGGAAACTTTATTCTTCCTTTTGCGATATTTACGAAGGCAGTTATGCTTATTCTTATAATTCTATATTTTATATCCATAACGTTCCTATCCTCTATTTTCCTTTTATGGTTACGCCTATTAAAACCAAAAAATCTTCGGGGCTTTTAATACCTACCGCCGGATACAGCTCTCTTACTGGTTATCAGGCAGGAGAAGGTTATTATTTCGACTTGGGACGTTCGCAGGATTTAACCTACGAACTTAATTATTACAGCTATTTAGGATACGGCAACTCTTTAAAATACAGATACAGCCTAAATCCATACTCGCACGGTTCTATTTACGGTTTTTATATGCACGAGAACGACGACCAAAAAAGCCTTTCTAAGTCCCCAAGCTTAACGCGCTATCTGCTGTTTTCGCATAATATAGATTTTTTCGGTAAACTTGCGGTTAAGACTAATCTTAACATTCCTTCCGATAATGCGTTTTATTCAGATTTTTCTACAAGCGTTTATCAGATGACGAAAAACAGGCTGTCTTCTAATTTTTCCGCTACTTACGATTTTCAAAGTTATTCGGCGAGAATGAATTTCCTGAGGCTCGATAACCTGTTTATTCCAAACTACGCTACGGTGAACGAGTATCCTGCTTTTTCTTTAGACGGACAGTCCGAACTCGGTAAATTTTTTAATAATCCTTTATATTTCAATCTGCATTCTTCTTTTGACGTCTTCAGGAGTCCGGCATACTTAAACGATGAAAGGTTGGATGTTTACCCTTCGGTTTATATGCCTTTAAATATAATAAAAGGAGTTCATATAACGCCGAGGATAGGAGTGAGGGATACAGGCTATTTTAATATAACGGACGGCTATAACGACGTTTCTTCGACTGACAAGAACAGACAGATTTATTATGCTTCTATAGACGACAATACTACCCTGTTTAATAATTACTTGACTTCTCCTAAAAACAACGCAGGTTATTTAGCTTTTTTAACTCCTTATTTAAATTATAATCTTGTAAAGCCTGTTAATCAGTCGGGTCTTCCGTTAATCGACCAGACGGATTATATTCCAAAGGAAAGCGCATTTAAATACGGATTAAATTTTAATTTAGAAGGTTATAACGATAAAGGCATAAGCAATTTGCTGAGATTAAGTTTATACCAGTACCATTCTATTTCGGGAAATTTTATTAATCCGGTTAATTATTTTAATTACGATAATGCAAATTCCGATATTATAACGAGAATTAAAGTACATCCGATTTCCAATCTGTATTTTTTCGGCAACGCCAGTTACGACGATTATAATTATATATTTCACGATTATAATATAAACTCGCAAATTACCGATTTTAGAAAAGATTCTTTCGGCATAGGCTACACCGAAATAAACGACGTCCAGGGGTATATATCGGCTTTAAATATGTTTAATTCGACTAACGCAAATCTTTTTCCGCAGACGACGTCCGCTATAACCGACCTGAACACTTTGTCTTATGCCAGTTTATCGGCTAATTTAAATATAATCGGCGGTTTCAGCGTTAATACGACGGAAAATATAGATTTGACTGTTCATAAAGATATATCTAATTCAATAGGCGTCTTATATCAAACCGGATGTATAGGTTTTATTGCAAATTATATGAATCTGCCGTATTTTCATCAATGGGCTTTTTCTTTCGGTTTAATTTTAAGGGGAATAGGCACATACGGTTTCGGCAATATGATTTCGCCCGGAGCGGCTAATTCAGGTTTATCTATGAGCGGCCCGGGATTCAGCAATAGTTTTTAAAAATTTACGAAAGGAGGTAAGATAAATTTTATGAAGAAGACGTATCTGGTAACGGGGGGGTTCGGTTTTATAGGGGCTAATTTTATACGTTATATTTTGGATAATCGAAAAGACGTAGATATTATAAACATAGACAGCATAACCTATGCCGCAAATCCGGAAAATCTTGCAGGTTATACCGAAAATTACAGGTTTTATAAAACTGATATTGCCGACAAGCAGACTTTGTCCAAAATTTTTAACGAAAATAAAATAGACTTCGTAATAAATTTTGCGGCTGAATCCCACGTCGACAGGTCTATTCTGGAACCTTCTATTTTTACAAGGACTAACGTCGAAGGAACGTTAAATCTTCTTGAGTTGTCTATGAAACATAAAGTAGAAAAATTTTTGCAAATTTCTACCGACGAAGTTTACGGATCGTTAGGAGACGCCGGAAAATTTACCGAAGAAACTCCTTTGTCGCCGAGAAGCCCTTATTCCGCTTCAAAAGCCGCCGCAGATATGCTTGTCATGTCGTTTTTTCACACTTATAATATGCCGGTTTTAATTACGCGTTGTTCTAATAATTACGGGCCGTATCAGTTTCCTGAAAAATTAATACCCTTAACAATAATAAACGCTCTAAACGATAAAGAAATTCCTCTTTACGGCGACGGTAAAAACGTAAGAGACTGGATACACGTTTTAGACCACGTGAAAGGAATATGCTTAGTCTTAGAAAAAGGGGATTTTGGAGAAGTTTATAATATAGGCGGCAATGCCGAAACTAAAAATATAGATATAATTATATATATACTCGATAAACTCAATAAACCGCATTCTTTAATAAAATACGTCAAAGACAGATTAGGGCACGACAGAAGATATGCTATGGATTTTTCAAAAATAAATAAAAATATGGGTTTTTTGCCGGAGTATTTTCTCGAAAAAGGTCTTGACGATACAATAGACTGGTATGTAAACAACGAAAACTGGTGGCGTAAAATATTATCCGGCGATTATAAAGAATATTATAAAAAAATGTATGAAAACAGATGAGGTTTGATTATGCTTAAAATTGCCCTTATTGGTTCGACCGGCATGCTCGGTATCGACGTAAATGCCGCCCTAAAAGGCGTTAACTTTTTAATCAAAAATTTTAACTCAAAAAATTTGGATATTGCAAATTCGGAAGCGGTTAATTCAGCCGTCGAAAGTTTCAAGCCGGATTATATCGTTAATTGCGCGGCTTATACTAACGTGGACGGAGCCGAAGCTGATAAAGAGCTGGCGGACGCCGTTAATAACGTCGGTGTGCAAAACTTAGCCGATGCGGCTTTAAACACCGGCGCCAGAATAATTCATATCAGCACCGATTATGTTTTTGACGGTTCAAAAAGAACGCCTTATAATGAAGACGACGTGACTAACCCGATAAACGAATACGGCTCGTCTAAGCTGAGAGGGGAGGAATCTTTAAAAAATTCCGGCGCAAGCTATATAATACTGCGTACTTCCTGGCTTTACGGAAAAAACGGGAAAAATTTCGTAAATACTATTCTAAAATTAGCCGACAGCCAGAAAAAAATAGAAGTCGTAGACGACCAGTTCGGCAGCCCGACGTACACTAAAGACATAGCCTATGCAATATCCGAAATAATTATAAAGGATAACTCGAAAAACGAAATATATCATTTGACTAATTCAAGCGACGGACATACGACGTGGTATAAGTTTGCCCTTGAAATAGTAAATGTTTTTAAAAGGACAAACTGCGAGATCATTCCCGTAAGTTCCGATAAATCGGCAAGAGCGGCGAAAAGACCAGTTTACAGCGTGCTTGATAACGCCAAGATTAAGGAAGATTACGGAATTGAATTAAGGTCGTGGAAAGACGCTTTAAAAAAATATTGCAACGACATAGGATACTTTATTGTTTGAAAAATAGAAATTAAGATATATAATATATATAATAAAAGCAGTAAATTTAGGCCATTTTGTGGCGGTGCCGGAATTAAATTATGACGCCGCATAAATATAATTTTATAACTATTTTAAAGCGCTTTCTTAATAATAGTGAAAGCGCTTTAATTTTTTAAAAAATAAATGTCATAAAATTAATGGGTAAAACTTTTTTGTCTAAAATAAGAAGCAGGTTTCTTGCTGGTTTAACTGTGGTCATTCCGGGAGCTTTGACTATTTTTATAATAGTCTGGCTGTTAAAGGAAATAAACCTTATTTTTAATCCGTTTTCCGTTTTTCTCGAAAATTATATTCATATTTATATACCGGACATAGGGTTAATACTTTTGCTTATTTTAATTTTAGCTTCCGGTTATCTTATTACGAATTTAGCGGGAAGGTCTATTATAAACTTTTACGAAAACGTAATGTTAAAAATTCCGGTAGTAAATTTACTTTATAAATCTACGAAACAGTGGGTAGATATTTTTTCTCCCGGCAAGAGTTCATTTAAAAAATTCGTTTTGGTAAAATATAACGACGATAAATTTATATACGGCTTTTTAACTTCCGCTACCGGAATAAAAACCGGAGGCAAAGACGAATATGCGGTAGTATATATACCTACTAACCATTTATATATTGGAATGAATATTATAGCAAAAAAAGAAGACGTGATAGATACCGGATTAAAAGTAGAACAGGGTATCCAGATAGTTCTTTCGGCCGGAATAGCTTTTCCCGATAGCTTATAAAAATTTTGACGAAAAATGCATAACAGATTCTTTATCGAAGAAAAAATAGAAGCAGACGGCAAAATTTCGGGAAAAAAAATAGTTTTAGAGTCTATAATTTCGCATATTAAAGCCTTTAGGAAACAAGCCGGTTCAAAAATTTTGCTTTACGACGGCGCAGGATCTGTATTTTCCGCAGAAATTATAGCAATAGGCAAAAGAAGCGTAACGTTAGAACTCTTGTCGGTAGATAGGTATACGGAAGACGGACATAAAATAAACATTTTTTTGCCTTTGATTACTTCACATATTATGGATCAGCTAATAGCCAGGATTTGCGAGCTTGAAATATGCGCCGTGATTCCCGTTATAACCGAAAGGTCGATAACTTTAAAAAACAGGAAAGAGATAAGCTCAAAGATGTCTAAATGGGATAAGATTTCTAAAGGCGCCATGATAATTGCGGGAAAAAATTTTTCTACGGAGATAAAAGAACCGGAAACATTAGAAGACGCATTTAAAGCGACCGAAAATTACGGCGTCAAACTTATAGCTGCTCCTCAGGCAGACTTGTATCTTAAAAAATATTTAGAATCTTTTGATTTTAGCAAAAAAGATATTTCTATGGGAATTTTCATAGGCCCCGAAGGCGATTTTTCGGTATCCGAGTTAGAACTTTCCAAAAAATACGGATTGACGCAGGTTAAGTTGACCGATTACATCATGAGTACTTTTACCGCTTCTATTTATTCGGTTTCCAATTTAATATGCTACTCGTATTAAAAATTTTAGTATATTATGCATCTTAAATATATAGAGCTTTTCGGTTTTAAAACATTTCCCGATAAAATAAGAATACCTTTCGATAAAGGTATAAACGTAATAGTCGGTCCTAACGGATGCGGAAAAACCAATATCGTCGATGCCGTAAGATTTATTCTCGGAGAGCAGAACCTCAAAGAATTAAGATTGAAAAGCATGAACGATATAATATTCCACGGCTCAAACATAAGAAACGGTTCATCCGTCGCTTTGTGCAGGGGCGTTTTTGAAAACAGCGCAGGCGGAAGTTTTAAATATAAAGATTTTTCGGAAATAATGGTTGAACGCAGGCATTTTAAAAACAAAGAAACCGAGTATAAAATAAACGGGATTTCCGTTCCGTACAGAGAATATTTAGATTTTTTTAACGAAAGCGGTTTATCGAAACATTATTCCATAATAGATTCCTATAAAATTAACTCTTTGCTAAATTTTAAGCCGGCAGAATTACGTTTATTTTTTGAAGAAGCTTCCGGAATTACCAAATATAAAATCCAGAAAAAATCGGCTTCTAAAAAACTTGAGGCCGCCGTCAATAATCTTTTAAGAATAGGCGATCTGCTGGGCGAAGTCGAAAGCCGTCTCGAAGATTTGGAGAAATCGGCTAAAAAATTAGAAGAATACCGGCTCGCCGAAACCGAAAAAAACCGTTATGAATACGTATTGTACTTCAGGTCGAAAAATAAAATAATTTCCGATATAGAAAAGTATAAGTCCGAGCTTGAAATTTATTCGGCTCAGCTTGCGGAAGCGGGCGCGCGCATCGCTTCTTTATTAGACATGCTAACCGATGCTAAAACTTCGTTTGACGATATAGAAAAAACTTATAAAACAGCGGCAAACGAAAAAAACAGTCGCTTGATAGAACTTGCAAAGCTTGGTTCCGATATAGAATATTTAGAAATAAAAATTAAAGATATGGAATCAGAAATAACAAAAAAAACCAAAGAAGCGGACGAGCAGGACGAATCACGCAAAAGAAACGCCGAAAAATTGACGGGGTTGAAGGAAAAACTTTTGAACGACGAATCTAATTTCAAAAACCTTAACGAAAAATTAAATATAACGGCAAAATCTCTTTCCGAAAAAAAAGAGTTTATGCTGAAAGCCAAAGGTATCCTTGCGGATATCGAAGACGAGATTTTAGATATCATCGAAAAATCGCAAAACGGAAAAAACAAAATTATTTTTATAGATAAAAATATTAAAAACATAGAAGCAAAAATTATAGAAACGCAAAATAACGCAGATAAAATTTCCGCAGAATTAAAAGATGCGGAAGTTTCTTTTAGCCAAAAAAACTTGGATTTAAAAGATAACGAACTGTCCGCCGAAACCGTTAAAAAGAGATATTCGGATAACGAAGCCGAACTTATAAGGTTAGACAAAGAATTCAATGAATATTTCTCCCAAAAAAACGCTTTAGAAAAAGAGCTTATAAAAGTTAATGTTGAAATAACTAAACTTAAAGAGTTTATCGGAAACAGGGAAGGATTTTCCGAAGGCGTCAAAGATTTTCTTAAATCAAAAAAAGACTACGAGACATTCCCTTTATACGACGCGATAGAAATCGAACCCGGTTTTGAAAATGCGGCGGCGGCGAGTTTCGGAGATGCCGTGGAAACGGTTATATTAGATAATATCGGCTACGCAAGGAAGGCGATAGAATACATTAACGCCGATAAAAGAGGAAAAATTAAAATTTTTATTCCGGGAAAAAATAAAAATAAAAACGATTCCGAAAACGGCGGCTTAGAATGCGAAGTTTGCAGAGAGTTAAACCTTGTTCCGATAAAAGAAAAAATTAAATTAAATTATAAAAATATATCGTTTGAGGATATAGGTAAAGATTTTTATTACTGCGAAGACAAAAATAAAATTTTAGACTATATAGAGCGCAATAATTTTTTTCCTGAAGTTAATATAATAACGGATGACGGGTCGATATTTACGTCGGACGGTTTTATATCGGCAGGAAAAGATAAAGACGACGACGGAGCAAATCTTTTTATAAATAAGAATAAACTGTCCGAATATTCCGCATTAGAATCGGTGAAAAAAGAGGAACTTAAATCGATAGAAACCTCTTTGGCTTCCGTTCAGTCCAAAATTAAAGAACATAAGGAAAATAAAGAAAAGATAAGCGGCAAAATCAGGGCTTTGGAAATGGCGAGGTTTGCTATCGAAAGCGACCTGAAGCATATTAAAAACATAGTCGAAAAATCAAAAGAAAGATACAATATATTAATAAGAGAATCTGCAAACTTAGAAAAAGAAAAACAGAACGAATACGGGGAAAAAGAGGAATTGCAGGACGAAATAATTTTATTGGAAAGCGAGTATAAATTAAAAAATGCCGCAAAAAATGAAGAAGAGCAAAAATTAGCGGCTGCGGAAAAAGATATTGAAAAAATCAAAGAGGAAGAAACTGCTTTAAGGATAGAGATTAACTCGGCGGGACAGAATATTAATTTTTTAAAAAAACAGATAAAAGACTTGGAATACAACCTGTCGAATTACGATAAAAGGATTAACTCATTGCGCGAACAGAACGAAAAATATGCTCGCGAGATTAATGCCGCATCGGAAGATTTGTCCGCAAAAAGAAAAAACATCGAGGCTCTTAATTTATCGGTTAAAGAAGCCGACATTCTTATTAAAGAGTCCGAAGCTAAATTAGAATCTTTAAAAGAAAAGATTTCGGCAGCCGAAAAGGATATTGAAAGAGCAAACGAACGCAAGTCTGATATAGAAAAAAAACAGAACTCTTTGCAGGCTTATATAAATATTAATAACGAAAAACTTGCCGAAATAGATTCAAATAGTGCCGCAGTCCGTTTAGCCGGCGGACTTTCCGAAGAAGATAAAATTTTTATAGACGGCATAGCCGATTTAAGCGATAATAATATTAAAAAAAATATAGAACAACTTTCGGTAAAAATTCTAGAAATAGGCAACGTAAATATGAATGCCGCCGAAGAATACAAAACGGCGCTGGAACGTTTCGATTTTCTTGGAAAACAGAAAAAAGACTTAGAAAACTCAATCGAAACGCTCAACGGTATTATTAAAAAATTGGATGCAGTGTCCAAAGAAAAATTTAAATCAAGCATGAGCGATATAAGGCAAAAATTTAAAGAGCTTTTCGTTTTTTTGTTTGGAGGCGGAAACGCAGATATATTAAGCGTAGTTTCTAAGGTTTCGGAAGAAATAGAATTTGAAGCGAGCCAAAAACCCGAATTAAATGAAAAAGAAGCGGATGCCGAAGAAACTCAGGGAATGGAAATAAACGTCCAGATACCGGGAAAGAAATTTACCGGAATTAATATTTTATCTCAGGGCGAAAGGGTTCTGGTAGCCGTAAGCCTTTTATTCGCTATTTTTTTAACGAAAAAAACTCCGTTCTGCGTTATAGACGAGGTCGATGCTCCGTTAGATTTTGCCAACAACGCAAGGTATAATAAATTAATTGAGGAAATATCTAACTATTCCCAGATAATTATGATAACGCATAATAAAAAAACTATGGAAGTCGGTAAAAACATTTTCGGCGTAACCTCTAAACATCCGGGTATTTCCGGAATAGTGTCGGTTGCTATGAATTAAGCCGTTAAGCGCGATATTTAAGAAAATATAAAACAAGATAAACGGGAGGCGACATAATGAAAATATTCGAAAAATTTAAAAATTTAGGTGAAAGCCTTAAAAAAACTAAGCAGGAACTATCGAATAAGATAAGTTCTATTTTCGGCGCCGGCAAAATTGATGCCGCCGATATCGAAAAAATAGAAGAAGCGCTGGTTTTGTCGGATATTTCATATAAAACTGCCGTAGAATTAATAGAAAGCGTTAAAAAAAGACTTGCAAAAAATAAAGACTTGACTACCGATATTATAAAACAGGCATTAAAAGACGAAGTAGGGGATAAAATATCCGTTGAATTTCCGGAAATTAAAGACGGAAACGACAAAAATATTTTTATAATAGTCGGCGTTAACGGAGTAGGAAAAACGACGACCGTGGGAAAGCTCGGCAAGTATTACGCAGACAGGGGCAAAAAAGTTATTATAGCGGCGTGCGATACTTTCAGGGCTGCGGGAAAGGAGCAGATAGAGGTCTGGGGGCAGAGAACGGGAATAGAAGTCGTGTCCGGCAAGGAAAATCAAGACCCGGCGTCCGTAGCCCACGACGCCGTCCAGAAATTTAAAGAACAAGATTATAATATTTTGCTTATAGATACCGCAGGAAGGCTTCATAACAAAAAACATCTGATGGAAGAACTAGCCAAAATCAAAAGAGTAATATCAAAATCTTACGGCAGCGAACCGGACGAAATTTTTATAGTTATAGATGCAGGTTTAGGGCAAAATTCTTTGGTGCAGGTAGAACAGTTTAAGGAAATAGTAAATATTACCGGAGTTATAGTTACGAAATTGGACGGTTCCGCAAAAGCCGGCATTATAATAGACATAATAAGCAGGATGAACTTGCCGGTAAGATTTATAGGAACGGGAGAATCTCCCGATGACATATCGGAATTTTCCCCCGAAATCTTTAAGGATAATCTGCTTTAACGGTCTATTCATTACCGCAGATGCATTTTATTTAATCTCAATTTTTTTCGGCGACAAAGCCTTACTCTTTTTCAGGGTAACTTCAAGCACACCGTTTTTAAGTTCGGCATTCGCGTTTTCTTTGTCTACTTCCGACGGAAGGTCTATTATTCTGTAAAAAGAACCGTACTGAATCTCCTGCCGGTAGAAATTTTCTTTTTTTTCTTCCTTTTCCTGTTTGTGTTCGCCCTTTATCGTCAGCTGGTCGCCGTTAACCTCTATTACTATATTTTCTTTAGGTATTCCCGGAACTTGCGCTTTTACGATAATATTTTCGTCTTGCTCGACGACGTCCACGGCAGGCTCTATATAACCGGCCGTATTTCTAACCGCAGGACTAAAAAAGTCAAAAAAGCTTTTTTCAATCTCATTCCTAATAGGATAAAAAGGGTCAAATTTAACAAGTTTTTTCATAATTCAAACCTCCTTATTCTTTGATATTTGAATATTTTTACTTCCTGTTTAAAATATACCATAAATTTTTTTTTTTTCAAGTTTCTTAAAGAAAAAGTCAACTATATTATTTAATTCCTGAACCATTTGTTAAATCTGCATTTCAGGACTTATTGGTATTTATCCAATAAGTCCTTTTTTTGTTTTTATCTATTTTATTTTGTTATAATTTTAGTTTTATTTTTTATATCGCCGCTGAATTTATAATTTAATCATGCATAAGCTTTATTCAAAGATTCGTCGTAATAC
>SHMQ01000012.1 GCA_008534395.1 Candidatus Acidulodesulfobacterium acidiphilum | reverse complement strand
TTATTTATCAAATGTTTCTTCTAAATCTTCAATGGTCTCTTCTTTTACTTCCGCTTTTTTTTCTTTAAGTATTACAAATATAATGCCGCCTAATATTAAAATAGCCGAAATAAAAAAATTTAACGATATTTTTTCATTTAAAAATATTATGCCTAAAACTGCCGCTATCGCAGGCGTTAATAATTGAACGGACGATGATAAAACACGGGATAATTTTGTTACTACCTTATACCATAACATATAAAAAAGCGCTGAAAATATTGCTCCGGATAAGACGCCTAAAATTATCGGTTTTAAATAAATATAAGGCGCATTAATATATTGCCCATCAACAAATTCATTTTTAAAGAACGCAAATATTATTATTAAAGGAATAAAATAAATTAAAGAATAGATGAAATTTGATGCGGTTCTTAACAAATATTGTTTTTCAAATTTACCTTTTAATGTATAAATTCCCCAGCCTATTCCAGAAATAATCATCATAACGGCCCCAAAATACCCAATAAAATTTTTGGGAACAGACAAGCCTTTATATACAAGCAGAACAAAGCCACCCATTGAAAGCAAGACGCCTAACCATTGAAACAAAAAAAGCTTTTCTTTGTGAATTAATATTGCATCCCCTATTATGGTGAATTGAACTGCGGAAAATACCAAAAGCGCTCCCACAGCAACACTTACTTCAATGTAGCCGATTGAAAAACAAAATGCGTATATAAATAATGCAAATGCGGATAAATAATTTGGTTTTGGAAGTTTAATTTTTTTATAAGAAATTATTAGAAAAAGTATTAACGCTCCGCTTCCAAGACGCAGCAAGCTATAACATAATGGACTTATTATATTATTCTGGAGAGCAACTCTTGCAAGTAAAGAGTTTACCGCAAATCCAAAAATTGTGAAAAAGGTCAGTAAAGCAATCCATATATAATTTAATTTATTTGATTTATTCATAAAAATTTTAGTTAGCTATAAGCATACTTTTAATATACCTTAACTCACCGTCAGAAATTTTTTATCTGAATTGCCACTTTCACAGGAATGACTATGCGGGGATTGAGGTTTTAACCCAAATAAATTTTAATATAAATATAAATTTATAAAAAAATAATTTCATTATCATATTTTTTATAAATTTCAATTAATCAAAAATATTGAAATTTTAAATTCAATATTTAAGATACCGACTGGTCTGTATTTTAATATATAAAAAAAGTTTGTCAAGTTCTTGAAATAACGGAGCTAAAATTTTCGGACGTCGAAAACTCAATACGAAAAAAAAGTTTTAACATTGAAACAAAGAAAAAAGAATAAGATATATAGGCATTTCAAGATATCAGGTAAGCTTATGGCTTAATATTAAGCCATCGCTTAAATAATAAGCTTAACGATAACGATTTTGTCTTCTAAAAACTGGCGGTCAGGTGATAACTTTTTGAGCGTGAACATAAATTTTAATTATTTAAGCGATTCGAGATATTTTGAAATGGTTATGACCTGCGATTTGGGCATATGTTCGTAATTTGGCATTATTGCCGGATAAGTTTTACCGCTAATCGTAACCATGGAGCCGCGTTTAAAATGCGCAGACGGATAAGCTATCTGGGCAGCAATCCACGAAAAACTTCTTTTTGAACCTATATGGGAAAGATCCGGCCCTATGGTACCGCCGTAGCCGTTAATTGTATGACACCTGATACATCCGTCGGCTCTAAATAATTTATATCCTTTTGGACCTGAACCGTAATACGCTCCGCTTCTGCCGCTAAATCCTCCGCCCATCATACCGTTTCCCATCATGCCTCCGCCGACAAATCCCCCGCCCGTCATCATGCCCGCAATCAGATAAATCACCGCAATAACTAATAATAGTATTAATAGTATTGAAACTATTGCCGGTTTCTTGTTGTAAAAATATTTTCTACTCATAAAGAACCTTAAGGCATCCGGTTATATCCGGTAAAGATAAAATAAAATTTTATAATATAAAATAAAAAAGCTTACTATTTTTCAATCCAGCAATCATATAATATTAATTAATAATATAAGTATATCATATGACCGCGTAGAAAAAAAGAAATATGCGACCAGCGAGAGCACTGACCGCAGGTAAAGCTTAACCGGTTTCTATAACATTCCCGATTTTGCTGAGGTCTTTTAAAGTGGTATCTTTGTTCGGACAAAGCGAACCTTCTTTAATGTATCAGCATTTAAGGATTTATTATTATATTCCTATCGGACGGGTTTTAAATTCCGGATTTTTCCAGATTTTTTAATTTTACAAAAATCTAACTTATTTTTTTAATTAATTACCTTTATAATAAAAGTAAGAAATACTTACTTATTTTGGAGGTTTATTATTATGGAAACTACAATCTTGTCCGTTAAAGGACAGGTGGTCATACTGAATAAAATCGGAAAGCCCTAAACTTAAAGCCGAATTCCAAACTGATTATACTTCAGGACGGGAGCAATATACTTTTAAAACCTATTGAAGAACCCAAGATAAAGGATTTAAAAATCTAATCGCTATAGTCCCATTTGAATTATTAAGGCTCTTTAAATACTCTTGAAAGGTTTCTGCGAATAATCGCTGATTTTTGTTTTTAATCGGCAAATTAAATCTGTTTCGGACTATATCTAATGAACAGCCTAAGCTATCTCTCGGACACCTTCTTTATCTTTGGTTTTACAGGAGTAGGAGTATTGATAATGCTTATTGTCAAGCCTAAACTAGCACCAGTAAGCCTGTATGTCCGCGCTGGTATATTTTCATATTATTTTACCTAAAAACTGTATGCGTTTTTGTATCCAAAATTCGATAAATTTACGTAAATTTTATTTAAATCAAGAAAATATGTCAATTTAGTATATCGCTTAAATGCCATATTTACTGCGGTTTTTACTGGTAGGCACGGGCGGTCTCGAACCGCCGACCCCTACCGTGTCAAAGAAAAACATTAAAATTAACGAGATGGGCTTTCTACCTTCACTTATAGATTTATTAACGCTTTGACGGCTTTATATATATTGCGATATTTTCCATATATTCTATACATTCGGATATTTTGTGTGACAGTCGTGTGACAGTTTTTTTTAAAAATTTTATAAATTTTTTTAAAAAAGGCTTTAAAAAAAATAAAAAATAATTAAGCGGAGGTTAAGGGCTTATGTTTAATCATATTAATTTTATCTTCATATACGATATACTTATTTTAGCTATAGTTTTTATAGGTTCATTTTTTATAGGCAGGTTTATCGGCAACTTAGTTAAATTTGCTTTAAAAAATCTAAAAAATAATTTATTTATAAATTTAAAAAATATGCAAGACAGCATAAGACGGTTAGACAAGCCTTGAAAATCCTATATATTTTTGTCTTGCCGCAGTCTTGCCGTCTTATTTATGTCAAATAATTAAACTACATTTTTTATTTTATAAAACCTATTTTTCTTTTTGTTTTTTCCGGAGGGGTCATCAACTGCCTTATAGCATCTATTATAGCTTTTATATCTTTATCGTGTTTTTCATATTTCTTCTCAAGTTCGTTTAATTTTTGGGCAAGTTCTTTGTTGCTGGACGTAATCTCTCTTAACTTTACAAACGCCCTTACGACAAAGATGCTCATTTCAACGGCTTTTGAAGAGTTAAGAATAGTTGCCGCCATAATTGCGCCATGTTCGGTAAATACGTATGGAGTATAACGTCTGCCGCCATGAATAATATTTGAGGTCGCAAATTGCGACCTCAAGATTTTATATTCTTCATCAGTCAGTTTAAACATAAAATCTTCAGGAAAACGTTCTATATTTCTTTTAACCTGCTCGTTAAATCTTTTGGTAGTAACGCCGTAAAGTTCGGCAATATCGCTATCAAGCATAACCCTCTGGTTTCTTATTAGATATATTTTACTTTCTATGATTTCTATAGGAACGCGTTCCATGATGATTTATAAAATATTTTTGAAATTGGAATGTTAAAATTAATTTATTTTAATTTTTAAGCTGTTTTAATTTTTAGCCTTAACTATGTTATATATCGATTCTACACTTTTTTTTAGCAGGTATATTAAATTTTCGTCGTTTAAATTATAAATTTCTTTAACCATCCCTATTGTTTTATTAAGATCTAAATTTTCATTTTCAAGTTTTACTTTTTTGCCTGAATTAAAATCAGATAAAAAATAATTTAAATCAACGTTAAAAATATCAGCTAATTCAAGAAGATAATCCAATGGAATCTTAAACCTGCCCGTTTCATAATTATAAACCTGCGTGTATGCAACGTTAAGCATCTCGGCTAATTTTTCCTGAGAAAGATTAAGCTCACGCCTTTTTATTCTAATTTTAAAACCTATGTGCTTAAATAATTCGATATTTTTATGTTTAGGCATAAATTTAGTTTTTTAGCTTTAAGTTTAACTTAAATATTTACTATTATTTAGACAATTTAAAGAAAATACTATAATCTTAAACATAAATTGATTGTTGACATATTTAAGTTAAAGATATAAAATCTATGCAATAAATTAAGCTTGTTTATTTTAAATTAAATTTTTAATTAAAAGGGAGACACTAAAAAATGAAAAAAAATTATCTATTTTGTAATTGCTATTGCTTTTATTTTTATGACCGCTAAGGCTTATGCTAGTGAAAATTCAAATTTTTCAGGTTTATATGTCGGCGGTAATATTGGTTTAGTTGATACAAATATGAGCGGAGCTAATGCCTCTTTGGTATCAGGAACTCCATATTCCTCAAGCGGTCTTTCAAGCGCTAAAACAGCTTTTGCTTTTGGTTTGAATGCGGGATATAATTACAAATTTAACAAGATACCCGTAATATTGGGTGTCGGCATTATATACTTGAATAATAGCAAAATTACAGCAAATGGAACATTATCATATCAGGGAGTTTCTTTACCGGAAAGCATTTCTTACGCTAGCTCTTCTTATGGAGCATATTTAGAGCCCGGAATTATAGTTTCAAAAAGATTTTTGCTATACGGAAGAATTGGAACCGTTCACAATGACCTTAATAATACTTCTGTTGAATTGGATGGAATTAATGATAATGTTTCCTTTTCTAACGGCGGGTCAATTTATTATGGATTGGGGGCTCAGTACTTAATACTAAAAAATGTAGGTATAAATTTTGAATTTGATTCTGTATCTCAGTCAATATCTTTTCCTGATTCGCCAAATATTACAATGAATAATTATGATTTCTTAGTCGGTATATCTTATTATTTTGGAAATATTTAAAAAAATGATATAATTTATTAAAATATTTAAAAATTAACAGGCGGATAAAATAATAAATTTATGAAAACTTTTAATTTTATGGATTTCATAACTAATAAGATATTGATTTTATTATTTTTATCCGCCGCTATTGTTTCTATAAGCGGTTGTGCATATGCCCCGTTATACTCTAACGCCTCTATACCTAATAATTCCAGTAAAGTTAAATACAAAATTGCTATAAAAAAGCAAAATATTAAGTTTTCATATAGCTTATTAACAGGAACTCCGCTTTCTAAAAAAGAAGTTGAAATTTATAAATGTTTAGGAATAGAAATTCATAAAATAATCAATAATGCGGGGACTTTGTTTGTAAATAAAAAACCTGAAAAGCCTAACATTATTTATATCCACGATTATAGAAAAGCTTATACTTGGGCGGTAGTTAATCCAGTCGGAATTTTAATGCCTATTTCCGCACTTTTTATAAGCGAACCGTTTAATGCCAGATTTGAAGCGGATGCATTAATTAACGGTAAAGAATATGCTATTATGGCAAAAGGCTCCAGCACTCAAAAATTAGTCTCACCCAATCCCAAAAAAATTTTAAGGAAAGTCTGCGGAAATTTTGTATCAAAACTTAAAAAGCTTATAACAAAGAAAGATAATAAAGATAGAGTATATGCAAAGCAAATCAATAAAAATAAACAAAGTTATATACCTAATAAAATAATCTTTTATTCTTCCAAAAATAATCGTTTATTGTCAATTTATGCTGATAACGATCCTAATTTTAAGAAATTTGCCTTATATGTTTATAAAACTAGCAGTCCATATATTTATTCAAACGAAAAATACATATATAATGCCATGCCAGTTACTTCTACCCTATCAGGCTGTCGGATAATAAGCGTTATAAGAAAAATAAACGGCAATTCAAAACATAATCAACGAAATATCGAAAACTATAAAATATGCAGAGGTAATATTTTTGAAACCGAAAGCTCAAATATTTCAGATTGGGACACACTGCCTGAAAATATAAAACCTATTATAAATGAAGTTTATAATGAGACTCGTGAATACGGAAAAGCAAGCGCAAATTATAAAGGATATTACTATAATAGGTAAAGCGGATGTTAAAGGCAAATCTGTTAATTTATACGTTTTAAAAGGTATACGGCTTCAAGCTATCATAAAATAAAAATCGATAAAAACTAATGTAAGATTAATATTTTGGAGGAGAGATGAAAAAGATTTTATTTTTAATTATCTTCACAACGCTTATGTTTGGTTGTGTTAATGTTTATGCGCATGGAGTGTCTAAATACGGATATCCATCTAAAAATATGTCAAAATCTATTTTTAAATTAACAAATTCTTTTAACATAACAATTAATAAAGACTATGTGCATTATGCGGAGCATGATTCAAATGGTTCTACATTAGACAATGAGGATGCCATTATCCCAGGAGTTAATTTATCTTTGGAGGGAATACCTAATTCAAAGATACCAATATGGTATGAACTAAATTACTCTGATTATTATGGTAATTCGACATATACTGGCGCCACCCAGATTACAAATATTCCAATTGAAAACACAGACCACATCGGCTATATTAATTATGGCTTTAGAGTAGGTTATGCTTTTATAATCGATGATAACAAATTAGCCATAATACCTAATGCCGGTTTTGAATGGATGGACTGGAATAGAAATATTTTGGATAATGCTGGTAACACAGAGTATATTGAGCATTATCATTTTAACCGTTATTTATTGGGTATTAAAGCTTATTACTTAATAACAAACAGGCTATGGTTAGCAGGAGAGGGTTATTATACTCACGGTACAGACAATTCAATGGATACAAATGCATTGGTCCCCACAGCTTTAGTATATAATAATTCAGGAAATTATATAGGTGAACTTGGCAATTACGAAAGCCAAAATTTTGAACTTGGCAATAGAAGCGGTTTTTTATTTGGCATTAAAATAGGTTATCAAGTTTATAAATCAAAAACTATAAATATCGGGCCTTTCATTAGTTTAAATTATTCACAGCTAAAAGTAAATAAATCAAATACTATTACTTATTACAATATACCACAATATACATATCCACCTGCTAATTTAGTTGGTTACACAAATTATACAGTAGATGAGCCTCAATCACAAACAAATCAATTGTTTATAGGCTTTGGAATTAAATTAGGTTTTTAGATTGTATAAAATTTATACTCTTTGCCTTTTTTGCAGTTTTATAAATTTCAAACGTATTTTTTATACAAAATATCTATAATGTATAAAAAATACCGCTAAAATAAATAAAATGGTAAAGAAAAAATACAAAATTTTCTTTAATTTTATACTCTTTCTATAAATTTTGTATAATTCAGACTGACACGAAATTTTAAATGGTCTCGATAATGGCAATTGAATTTTCTGATTTTCAGTATAAAATAAAATATCTAAAAAACCTAATACAATAAAAATAATTGAAAATATCGATATAATTTTCAATATTTCTGCAGTTATAGAAGATATTTTATGACTATATTTTATCAATCCCGCAAATATTGACTGTACGTTTTCCGTTTGCGATGACGATTGGTTGTTCGTGGTTTGATTATTATTTATAGTCATATATTTATCTCCTTATAAATTTTTAATTTTTTAATAATTTTATTCTATAATTATATCTTAAATTAATCGTTTTGCTAAAAAAAATACTTCCTACTATATTTTAGGAAGTAACCCCGCCTTTTTAAACAAAAAAAATAATAAAAATTTACTATTTTTATATTGATTTTTAGCTCAAAAATTCCTATAATAGTATTTAAGGAAGTTAAAATTTATTCAACAATTTTTGTGGATAACTTTTCTAAGACCCAGATAATCGAAATTCTATATTTTAAAAATTTCGTTAGCTTAATCAAATTGTGTAATTTTTAATCACGAACAAAATAAATGATTAATTAAGGAAAATAGGTAAATATTAATCTTATGGACAATAATCAAATCGCAATCTATGCCGAAACGCCTATCACCAAGAACGGTAAAAAAACTGAGTTTATAGAAACCGATTTAAAGACTAATAATTATTACGAAAACGACAATATCGTTTTCTTTACCGCTTCGCAGATTAAAACTTTAACGGACGGCATAGACAACCCTTTCCATAAGCTCGTTATTCTTTTGTTATACGAAACCGGAGCAAGAATCGAAGAAGCAAGAACCTTAAAATTTAGCGATATAGACACCGGCAACGGACGGGTTAAAGTATTGACGTTAAAACAGCGGAAAAAAAATAAAATTTACCGCTATTTAAAAATATCCGATAAATTATTGTCGTTAATTTTAAATCACAGGGTTACCGCTAAACTTACCGACGACGATTTTATTCTATCTCAACGGCAAGGCAAACCCGCTATCACGAGAAAAGGTATAAGCCTTATGTTTAAATCTTACGTCGTTAAATTATTAGGTCAAAGCAATTTAGACAAAGCCCATCCCCACGCCTTAAGGCATACGAGAGCCGTTCATTTGCTTGATAGCGGAATGAATATAATGTTGTTGAAAAACTTTTTGGGACACGCAAGCATATCGAATACGCTAATCTATCTTAAATACAGCAATAAGGACATGGCGGAAGCGATAAGCAGGGCGAACAACGGATTGTAAATTATGCTGCATAAAATATTATTTCAAATATTAAACTATTCGGGCTTATCGGCTACTCTATTGGCTGTCTGGTTTTTTTCTTCGCATAAATATAAAATAGGATTTGCGGTCTCAATATTAAGTTGTATTTTGTGGATAGCGATAGCGTATATCGATAACGTATGGAGCCTTTTAATTCTAAACGCTATATTGCTGATATTGGATATAAGAGGATATTTCAAAAAAGATAGTCAAAAAATAAAGCAAACAGAGGCAAATTAATGTTAACCCAAACCGCATTAGACTTAGACGGCGTTATATTCGACTACGAGAAAACTTTTCAAAAAGAAGCTTTAAAACTTGGATTTGAAGTTTCGGTTAAGCATTCAGAAATTTATAATATGGCGGACAGATACGAGATTACCGCGGAGCAGGTATTCTTAATCAATTCAAGAATTGACTTTTCCGATATGGAAGTTTTTGACGAGGTTCTAAACTTAAAGCTTTATATTAATGGCATCAAATGCTTTATAACGTCAAGCCCGAAAGAAGCTTTGCATTTGAGAAAATTAAACGTATTAAAAGTATTAGGCAAAGACATTCCGATATATCATGCCGACACGAAAGAAAAGCATAGAATTATTTCCGAACTTGGAATAAAATATTTCATAGACGATTATAATTTGGCAATTCACCATATAGAATTAAACTGTCCTGAGTGCAAGGCTTATTGGCTCAATAGAGGTTATGGGGATTTTAGTTTGCCGGAGCCGGAGAATAAGATAAATAGTTTGACGGAATTTTTTGACGGGAAATTTTAATCATGAGTTCATTTAAAGACATTGCGTTTCAAATATTGAAAGAAGCCGGCAAGCCTTTGCATAGCAAAGAAATTACAAAAATAGCTCTTAAAAAGGGTTGGCTTAAAACCGCCGGTAAAACACCCGAAGCCTCAATGAGCGCGCAACTTATCGTTGACGTAAATTCTAAAAAAGAAAAATCACGTTTTGTTAAAGTTGCTCCTTCTGTTTTCGGTTTAAACGAAAATTTTAAAGATTTAAGTATTAAAGAAGCAAAGAAGTCCGAAAATATCTATAAAATTTCAAAAGACGTTTCGACAAAACAAAAAGGCGATATAGCCGAAGCCAGAATTGCGGAACTTATAATGCTCTATGGAGATACTACATTGTCATGCTATAAACCTATTTCCGACGATGAAGGTATAGATTTAATAGTCAAAGAAAAAGGCAGTTTAAAGACGATGTATATTCAAATTAAAAGCCGTTTCGGCGATAATCCCGATAAGATTTTTACGGCTAACGTTAAAACTTCTTCTATTTCGGATAATTATTCAATGGCGGTTATTTTTTGCTTTTTCGATACTGAAGAAGACGACTTATGGGATTATATCTGGTTTGTTCCTGCTCCGGATTTTATTAAATTAGCCAATAAACTTGACGGCGGAAAATCTCTCGGATTTGTTGCCGGACGAAAGAAAAAAGAATCGAACAAGTGGGATAATTATTTAATAGACAAACGAAGCCTTGCCAATCAAATAATAGTTCAAATGAAAAGAGTTTGATGAATAAAATTATAATAAAAATATTTATATTTGCATTTATCTTATTTTCTGCAAATAAGATTTTTGCTTTAGGGATTTTTAATATCCCTTACAACCAGTCAGACTCTAACTTTAACAAGCTTGCAATGCGGGTTTATAATTTCGGTAGTCCTTATACCTACACTTACGGAGCTTATACCTATAACGCTTTGCCTATAACGACGACTATGTCCGGCTGTAAACTCATAAGTATCATAAGACGCACGCAGGGCTTTCCGAAACCGGCATATTGGGCTATCGAAAATTATAAGATTTGCTCCGGCAATATCGCAGATATTAAAAACACCAATATGGCAGGGTGGGATAACTTGCCAAAGGGGATTAAATCTGTTATAAATAATACTATCCAAGAGGCACGTCAAGACGACAAAGCTACGGCTAATTATTACGGATACAGGATAATAGCAAAGACGGGAGCTTACGTCGGGACTATTTTCGTGTATGTACTAAACGGGATAAAATTAGAGGCGATGATTAGGTTTTAGCATTATTATAAATTACAGAAATTATATATATATTAATAATAGTATGTATAACGACGAGAAAATAAATGAATTTATATGAAATAATAAAAGAAAGTGTGAAAGATTGGAGAAACGGAGGATATAAATCACAATTTGAAACTTTAACCGAAATATTTGAACACATAAATAAAGAAAATTATTTACGACAAGCGCAAATTGAAGCATTAGAAAATTATTGGTATATAAGAAATGTTTTAGGTTCACCGACTATTGAAGAATTATATAAAAAATATTTCGAAGGAATGGAGTTATTAAAAGCACTCGGAATTCCTAAAGAAATACTTTCTGGTTTAGAAAATATTCCAAATGAAGATATAAAAAAACAAGTATATAAAAGTTTTATTGAAAATATAAAAGAAGATAATGATTTTGTAAAAAGACATCGTTTAGAAGGAGTTCGTGAAACACTTACATTATCTTATCCATCATATATTCTTGCTTTGGCAATGGGCTCTGGAAAAACAATTTTAATTGCAAGCATTATTGCAACTGAATTTGCTATGTCTTTGGAATATCCTAATGAGCATTTTATAAAAAATGCTTTAGTTTTTGCGCCAGGAAAAACCATTTTAGGTGCATTAAGAGAAATTAGTTTTGCTCCTTATGAGATAATTCTGCCAAAGCGATTATTTAAAAAATTTATTACAAATGTGAAATTAATTTATACACAAGATAATCAAAAAGATATTCCTGTTATTAAAGGTAGTGTTTTTAATGTAATTGTTACAAATACTGAAAAAATAAGATTAACAGCAAGTTCAATAAAAAACTCATTATTTAAAGACATTAAAAATCTTCAAGATAAAAAAAAAGAAGAAGTAAAAGAATTACTTGCAAATCAACGGTTGCAGACCCTGACTTCTTTGCCTGATTTAGGTATTTTTTCTGATGAGGCGCATCATACTTACGGGCAATCAATTGGGGATGAATTAAAAAAAATACGGCAAACTATAAATTATATTGCAGATAAAACAAATTTAAAAGTTGTTATTAATACAACAGGAACACCATATTATCAAAAAAAAATTTTACGAGATGTAATTTATTGGTATGGACTTAAACAAGGAATTAAAGACGGAATTTTAAAAGATGTAAGTGGTAATATTAAAGCATTTGAAGATGTGAATAACAGCTATTTTACACAGATAGTTACAGAAGATTTTATAAGAGAATACTGGAATGTAAAAATTTATGATGGGACAAAAGCAAAATTAGCATTCTATTTTCCTCAAATTGATTACATAAAAAATGCAAAAGAAACTATTGAAAAAGTTTTAATAAAAAATAATATTAATCCAAATGAAATATTGCTTGAAGTCCACAGTAATTCAAAAGATGAAATAAAAGATTTATTTGATAACCGCATTAATAGTCCAAGTGTCCCATTTAGAATTTTATTGCTTGTAAACAAAGGAACTGAGGGCTGGAATTGCCCGTCGTTGTTTGCTACTGCTTTAGCTCGTGAATTAACAGGTTCAAATAATTTTTGCTTGCAGGCTGCATCTCGTTGTTTAAGACAAATTCCAAACAATACAAAAAAAGCAAAAATTTATTTATCGCAAAAAAATGTTAGCATTCTAGATAATCAATTACAAGAAACTTATGGAGAAAGTTTAAATGATATTAACCTGCAATCATCAGAATTAATTTCTATTAGACTGACAATTAGAAAAACAAAAGTTCAACCTATTTCAGTAAAAGAAAAAGTCAAAAACGTTGTTTTAAAAGAAACAGTTGATAAATCTAAATTATATTTTCCAGAGTTAGATGTTACACCTCAAAAAATAAAAGTGCAATCTAATACGCTTACATTAAGCGATAAAAAAGGCAAAGTGCTAAATATTATTGATGAGAATACCTTTGAAATTGAAGAGCAAACTTCAGGTATTTATTTTGTAGCAACTGAATTAGCAGACACTTACAGATTGAAAAGCTTGAATGTTTTAAAATTACTAAAAAAAGCATTTAATAATAAAACTGAAATACCATTATCAGTTATTGACAAATTAAAAGAAATAATTGAGGAACAATTATCTAAGTATGAAATAAAAGAGGAAATTATTGAAAAAGCATTAGCGTTGCTAAAATTAGATGGTTTTAATAATGACGAAACTTCATATTATACTGAGATAAAAATAAATAAAAGACGATTTGATGAATTATGTTTAGATATCAACAAATATCCTAATATGAAATTCGGATTTCATTATACACCTTATAATTTTGACAGTAAACCTGAAAAAGATTTTTATAATTCAATTCTATTAAGACTTGGTGAAGATATTGATGATGTTGAAGATGTCTATTTTACAGGCGCTATAACTTCGTATAACAAAACGGATTTGCTTTTTGAATATAAAGGCAATGATGGCAAATGGCATACTTATACGCCCGATTTTATTATTCGCAAGGCAAGTGGCAAAATTTTAATTATCGAAATAAAAGGTGAACCGTTTAGAAATAATTTAATTGAAAAATCAATGAAAGAAATGGAAAACTTAAACGCAGAAAAGATAAAATATGAAATTTTGGAAACTGACGGCGAAAACCTTGTCTATGGCGAATTAGATAAAATCTATAATTTAATCTATAAAGGACAATAAAAAATGAGCGAACAGTTAAAAATACAAGCGCCAAAAGGCAGACCTATGTTTTATTGGGTAGGAAAAAAACCGATACAAACAGTTAAGGGATTTCCTGCACAATTAATTGAGTTTCACAATCCAAAAAATGATATAAAACCTGTTGACTCGCCAGACTATAAAGAATTAGAAAAAAATTGGTATAATCTTTTGTTCGAGGGAGACAACGAAGAAGTTTTAGCAACGCTTTTAGAAAACGGCTATCGTAGCAAAATAGACCTAATTTATATTGATCCTCCTTATGCAAGCAATAGAGATTATCTAAGAAAGGTTAAGTTAAAGGGATTTAAGGGCAATGAAATAGAAGAGGATGAAGCCCCGCTTTTGCAACAGATCATGTATGAAGATATTTGGAAAAGGGATGAGTATTTTCAATGGATATATGAACGATTAATACTCATGAAGGAGTTGTTATCTGATAGCGGCAGTATTTATGTTCATTTGGATTACAGAATGGTGCATTACGTGAAATTAATTATGGACGAAATATTTGGAGAAGAAAATTTTAGAAATGAGATTATTTGGAATAAAGGCTTTAGGGGCACAGAATCAAAAAATATTTACCAGCACGCTCACGATGTTATTTTATGGTATTCAAAAAGTAAAAATTATGTTTGGAACGATGTGTGGCAGCCTTATAGAGATACTGATATGAATAGATACAATAAAATAGATGAAGAGGGTAATAAATATGCTCAAATAAAAAGGAGAAAAACAGATGGAACAATCTACTATGGGAAAACTTATCCAAAAACGGAGGGTAAAAGAATTGATGATGTTATTAATCATGTAGCGATAATGGCCTCTACCTCCGGAGAACGCACAGGTTTTGAGACGCAAAAACCTGAAGATTTATTAGAAATATTTATCAAAGCCTCAACTAATTTTGACGATTTAATTCTTGATTGTTTTATTGGATCTGGCACAACTGTTAGGGTTGCGCAGAAACTTGGTAGACGCTGGATTGGCTGCGATATTAACAAAGGAGCAATACAACTTACCGCACAAGGCATATCTAAAATAATCAGGGAACAATTAGAAAAAGATAAAAATTTGAAATTAATTCAAGATAATAAAGTAAAAATTTATAGTTCTTTTGCAAATTATAAAGTAAATGATTATGAGTTTAAGCAATTCCAAAGCGAGGCTAAAGAATTGGCAGTAAAACACCTTGAAATTGAAAAAATGGGAACAGACAATTTTTTTGAGGGCAAACTAGGTAAAAGATTGGTCAAAATAATTGATTTTAATCATCCTCTAAACTTGATAGATTTAGAAAATATTAAAGACGAATTAAAGAAGAGGGATAATGAAGAAAGAAACATCACAATTGTAACTTATGGTCAGGAAATAAATACATATCTTTGGATAGAGGAATGGAATAAAAGAATGCCTGTAAATAAAATTGAAGTTGTTAATTTAAAAACGAATAAAGAAACTGGAGGATTTTTGATCTATGAGCCACCACAAGCTGATATAGAAATAAAAAGAATAAATAAGAATAAAGCAAAAATTAAAATTAATGATTTTATATCGCCAACAGTAATAAAAAGGTTTAATTTAGCAAAAACTTTACTTGATAAAGATATGCCGGATTTTAGAAGTATGATTGAATATGTGGCGGTTGATGTAAATTATAATGAAAAGTTCTTCCAAACTATATATATAGATATTCCTGAAAAACAAAAAGATTTAATAAAGGCTGATTATGATATTGATATACAAAACAAAAAAATAAAAATTGCCGTTAAAATAGTCGATGTTTTAGGTGGAGAATTATTGGTTTCAAAAGAGATATAACTTAAAATAATGCCAGATTTAAAAACACATCTATATACATACTACGATATAAACCAGATTCATTTAAAATGCAGAAAAAATGATTTAAAGTCTTTTTAGTAAATTTGATCTGGTTTTAAAAAAATATAAAACTGTTATTTTCGTGGATTCTTGTTTTTGGCACGGTTGCGAAACTCATTTAAGGATGCCAAAAACGAGGATTGAATATTGGGTTGCCAAAATAGAACGAAACAAGGCGAGAGATGTCGAAGTCAATGAATATTACAAAAAAATAGGATGGAAATTATTCAGGATTTGGGAACATTATCAAACGACGCCAATATAGAAAAAGAAGCCTCTAAAGTGATCAGAAAATAAAATATTTAAAAAAAATTAATAAATAATATTGAAATCGTCGATGAAACCTACCGCTAAAAAAAATATTCCTGTAAATTCCGCCTATCTTTTATCGTTACGTCAGTTAATCAAAAGTTCAAAGTTTATAAAAGATTTAATAGGCGATTTAGCTCAATTTCGCCTCGTTATCGACGCCAATTGTATTTTAGGCGATATTATTTGGCTTGTTAAAGAAAGAAAAAATCCTGAAGCTATAACACAAATACAAGAATGCATTCTCGCCGGCACTTTTATTGTTTATTGCACTAAAACCGTCATCAAAGAAGTCGACGAGCATTTAAAAGATATAGCTTCTCAACACAATATACCTATGGATTCTCTTAAAAAAGAGTGGAAATCTTACAAAGCGATGCTTAAAATTAAAGAACCAGACAAAGTAATTATCGATAAATATAAAAATCCTATAGATCCCGACGATATTCCGATTTTAGCATTAGCGGAATTATTATCGGCAGACGCTATTATAAACAAAGATAGAGACTTAAAATCAATGGGCGGCAAAGTATTATCGGCAAAACCTGTAGGCGATAAAGGAGTTTTAGTATTTGAATTTTGCGCTTCGGCGCGCGATTATTCTCGAAAAGCTACCGTAACCGCTATTTTGAAAGTAGGAGGAGCTTTTTCAATTGTTGTCGGATTTGAAACTTTTAAAATTATTTCCGGCATAATTGCGCAAATTGTCGTTTGGATAGAAAAACTGCCTGCATGGATTAAAATAATATTAGTCGCGGCGACTTTTTTGGCTCTTCTTCACCCTAAGTCAAGGGAATTTATGCTTAAAGCGATAAGAAATATTGTCGACGCATTTAAGGAATCAATGCCTGTAATATTCGAAATTATAAATAAGATAGAAATGATTTTAGCTGAGAACAAACCAATAACACCTATTATAGAATAAAATTTTGCTTTTTTATAGATACCGACAAAAACATGAAAGAATCCGAATTGTCTGAATTATTAACGGGAAAGCTTGTAGACGCGAGAAAGTATTTAGATGAATTCTCTAAAGCATTTAAATATAAGATAACATCTTATTGCGCAATTAAAAATCCTAATAATAATAAATGGGTTTTGTTTTACGGCAAAATTATTTTATTACCTTCTTTTCTTGAGGAACAAGGTGAAAATATTGAAAAAGAATTTAAAGAAAAATCCAAAAATAAAACTATTCATTCTGACCAAATAAATATCGATATAAAATTCGAGAAAATTAATAGTCCGGAAGAAATAGATAAAATATATATTGACGCTATAAAGGAAAATAAAATAAAAAATACGGATGAGTTTTGCCTTAGCTTTGACGAATATCTCCCTATTTTTAACTTTTTTTCAGGTTCGACGATACCGTACGGAGACCTTTATATTCACGGCAAACCAAGTATTTGGGCGGATTGCGACTTACACATTGATGTATTATTAAAAAATACTCCTTTTAAAAATGAAATTGAGTTGCGCAAATATTTATCGCTTGAAAAGCATTTTGATTTTACAAAGCTTGGCGGTATCTCTAACTATATTGAATATACTGTGAACTCGGCTATCCATATTCAATTTATTCCGCCGATTTATTTTGCTATATCTGAAGATTCCGATTATAACGGTTGTCCGATAAAGTTTAATTTCGATAAAACATTGGAAGAAAACAATATTGTTATCGATTATGAATTTTTTGATTTTAATAATATCTTTACTTTATTATTAAAGAATGGAACAATTGAAAATGATAAAATAAAGATAAAAAAAGACAAACAAAAAGGAGGTTCTTTTGATTTTAAGACGGACTTTCTCTTACCAGATAGAGCTAAAGATCGTTGGATAAAGTTTAGTTTAAAATATAACAATACAGAAATTCACAGTTTTTCAAAAAGCTATTATAAAGATAGGGTTGAAATGTTGCGTAACAGGGCGGAAATAAGGCCAATCATAGATATGGTTAATTCTTTATTTATTTTCTTGAAAAATAATTGGAAATATATTATTACAATTTTACCTTTTTTAGGTTTGCTTGAATTTCTTTGGTATCTTTTTAAAAATCAAGGACAATTGCCTATTTCGTTATTGAATCCCGAATTATTTATCGCTTTCCCTTTATTATACGCAATAGTGGTCAGCGTAATTTATTTTACTATATTTATCTTTCCCTTAATAATTCCATTTTATATTAAAGAAGCGGTTAATATATTAAAATCAAAATCTGATAAATCAATGTCTGGCAAAATAGAAAAATCTTGGGTTGTAATATATTCACCTTTAATTATTATATTTTTTTTATTAATTGAATTTATAATCCCATATATTTTTCTGAATTTATTTTTTGAAATACATAATAACTTTTTGTTAGCAGTTGCGTGCGTTATCTTAATAAATTTAATATCTTTTAGCTTTTATTTTATAGTATTCATGAAAAAATTAATATCCCTAACGAAATACATTTTTATTATGTTCTGTATTTTGTATTTTATGTTATCTTGGAAGTATCCCGGGTTACCGTTAAGAGTATTAAAAATTGGCGGGAATGTTCCCGTTGAATTAAGTGTTTCTAAAAAATATATCAATAATTCAGATATCAGTAAATACATTAAGGTTAAATCAGACTTATGCAATATTAAAAAGAGTAAAACAACTGCAAATATTAATTGGATTCATTTTTTGTTATTTCTTAAAACTCCCGATAGTTATTATGTGGATTGCAAAAAATCATCTAATATAATTTTAATTCCTAAAAAATATGTTTACTCTGAGGTATTTAATAAAAAATAGTATAATAAAAAAGTCAAAATCCTCTATTTTATGGATTTAGCGGCAATTTGTAACGCATTTGTAATATAAATTTAACCGTTTTATAACAAAACCATCATAATCCAGTAATATTTTTTTGATATAATCGGTATTAATTTATTTTAAGGGGGTTATATCGATGTTTATTGCGGAATTAATTTTTGCGGAGGCGGAAATATAATTTCTGGTTTATCTGGTCGGGAAAGGAAAGAAGACATCGGAAGAAATGCGCAAATTAGAATTAGAAAGGAGGTCGGTTATAAATCTTAAAAAAATGATAGAGGATGATTTTATTCCTGAAATAGAAGCGGCAAAAAATAAAATATTGGATGAATTTGCCGAAAAATTATATAACTACCATATGCGGTAATCAGCTTTATTTTTTATTCCGCACGTCGTCAACCGCTTTCTCGACGTAATACCGTAAAAAAATACGTTGCGAATGTAACAAATTATGTTACTAACGTAAAGCAATACGTTACGGCGTAACATAATTTGTTACAAATTCTACGACCGAAATGAAGACTATAGGCGTAATTATTTACCGCCGCTTTTTTCGTATTTCCTTATAATCTCCAAAGCTTTTTCGTATTCTTCTCGTTTGATTTCTTCCTCTTTATCTTCATTTTTCTTGCCGAACGCCTTTTCTATCTCTTTTTTTAACTCTTCGGGCTTTAAATGGGCGTATCTCTGGGTCATGTTAGGCGTCCGGTGTCCCAAGAGTATTCCCGTCTTATAAAGTGATACGTCGCTCATGGTAAGAGCGCTTGCAAATACGTGCCTTAAGTCGTGGATATGCAAATCTTTTAATCCGGCATTGCGGCAGGCGGTATGAAAGGAACGTTTAAAATCCGTCAATTTTACTCCGTTTCGATTAAATACGTATGGACAGTCTTGATTTCTTTCAATGCCGGTTAAAACGGCTTCCAATGGGGCGGAAATAGGGATACGCCTGTCGTATCTGGTCTTCGTCGCCTTAATTGCAATAACTCCGTTCTTTAAGTCCACGTCGTCCCATTTAAGATTTAGAGCTTCGCCTTTGCGGCAACCCGTATATATCAAAAAAGATATTAAATCTTTTGTAAGCTTATTCGTAGCTCCGTTAATGAGCTTCCCTATGTCTTCGTCGGATAATGTTTTAAGGCGGGATAATTCGTTTAGTTTTTTAATGCCGACGCAAGGGTTCTTATCGATATAGCCTTTCTTGATACAGAAGTTAAAGAAATTTGAAAGAATTAAAATCTCTTTATTTAGATATGCAAATGAAACTTCGGATTCTTTTTTGCCGATATTTTTAGGCATAGATAATATCTCAAGTCGCCTTTTTAATCTATAATTTTCTATTTGGTCGTTATTGATTTCAGCAATTTTCTTATTCTTAAAAACAGGTAAAAAATGTTTAGATATCCATCTTTTTACTTTTTGAGTGGTTAACGCTGTTGCCTGCGAATCTAAATATATTTTCCACAAGTCTTCAAAAATATAATCTACCGTAGTCGGCAAGTCGTGCTTTTTCCTGAGCAAATCCGCTTTAATCGTATCCGCTATATGCTCGGCAAGCTTTTTGTCGCTTGTTTTGGTAGAACCTTTATAACGTTTGCCGTCTATCATAAAGTCGTAATGGTAAAATTTACCTCTAAGCCTTATGTTTCCGGACATTTTCGTTCTCCTTGCTTGTAAATTCTTTTAAAAAATTTGGGACAAATTTGGGACAAAAATTCTATAAAAATTATAAAATTTGTGCAAAATATAATCAATATAAAATTTATTAAGGGAGTCTGGAAAGGCTTATTTATTGCGGTTTATACTGGTAGGCACGGGCGGTCTCGAACCGCCGACCCCTACCGTGTCAAGGTAGTGCTCTAACCCCTGAGCTACGCGCCTAAAAATTTGGAAATAAAACTAATATATATTACTATTAATCCTTTTATTTTGTCAATAAAGATTTTTAACCATTTCTATACAAGTTGATTTTTAAATAAAAATAATTAACTCGTAAAATATTTACCTTGGACGTCAGCCGGTTAGCATAAACATAAAACCGGTATTTATGAGTCATCCCTGCCGGTATAATCTAATAATACTTTCAATGATAAAATATCGGTTTTAATGTTGTCTAAATCGTTTTCTTTTTCCTTTTTTTCTATTTTTTCGTAAGCAAATTTTTTGATTGCAAGCTCTATATCAAGTTCGATTTCTTTCTTGTATTTATCGAAAAATCCATTTCCTTTTTTATCGATAATTGCTGCGACTTGTTTTTCTAAATCGTTTTTTTCTTTTTCTAATTCTATTTTTTCTTTAATCATGTCATTTTCCATTTATTGACCGTCCCTTTTTTAAATTATTTTTTATATATATTGCCGCGAAAATTTAGTTGGAACCTACCTCTTTTATTATCGAGTCAAAATTATCGCCGACTCTAAAATTTCTCAAACCCTTATGATACACCTCGTGCGTTTCGTATTCGTTAAAATTATTACGCCTTATACTTATTCTTATCTCTATACTTTTACCGCAACAATAAAACTTTCTTTTAAATTCATGCGTATATTCCTTGGACGATTCTATGTTTTCCGTTATTATCTTCTTAAAATCTCCCCTGTTTATTGCTAAATCAAACGGCTGTCCGCATTTTTCGCACTCAAAAAACAATTTAGCTACTTCCATTAATAGGCCTCCCGTTAATATTGTTTATGATTTATTTTTGAATATTATTTTATCAATTTACTTCAAAAATTTATTCGGCGTAGCTTTATATATAATAATAGACGATTATATAATTATAATATTTTTTTATCGAATTTAATAAATATCTTTATATTAATATATTAAAGTTATTGCATAAAAATATAAACCGATTAATTATATCTTTTTTTTATTGAAATAAAATTTAATATATTATAAAATCAAATTAACTTTAGTAATATATTTTTATGATAAAATTTATAATATAATATATATTTTAGCGAAATTGAAATATAATGTAAATATTGCTTAAATAAGGGGGTAGAAATGTTCAAAAATGCGTCTTTAAAAACGAAATTTGCGGTAATTATGATAATTATCGGTTTCGGCGCTAACCTTTTAGTTGCCGCCGTTTCTTTTTATTATATTCAAAAATTCAAAAAAAACGAACTCACGCATGAAGCGGCTATGGTTCTGTATGCCGAAAAATCGACAAGAGATTATACTTCTAACGAATTAAGGCCTGCCGTCATGAAAGCCACCCCCAAATTTGTTATGCAGGCCGAATCTGCTACATTTGTAGCGCTTGGCGTTGCAAAACTTATTAAAAAATTTCTTCCTCATTACATATATTCCGAACCTACTTTAAACCCGTTAAATTTAAACAATAAAGCAAACCCGTTTCAACAAAAAATTATACAAAAATTTAAAAACAATCCCGATATTAAATCATTAAGCGGCTATCATATTTTTAACGGACGTTCATATTTTTACGTTATGAAACCTGTAGTCGCAAAAAATGGATGCATGATCTGTCACGGCAATCCCGAAAACAAATCCCCTATTACCCAAGCTATTGTTAAAAAATACGGCGGTACGCACGGCTGGCATTGGAAACCGGGGCAAATCGTCGGTTCGTTAAGCGTATTAGTTCCTACAAAATATATGGATAAAGTAGCTTTTAGAAGTTCTTTGATAATAGTATTGGCAATATTTATTCTTCCATTCTTGGCATTCATCGTAGCGCTGTTTTTTATCAATAAAGCTATAATTAAACCTATTCATGAAATGACTAAATTAGCCGAGGATATTTCAATGGGAAAGTCTAACGAAAATTTTGAAGTAAAAGGGAACGACGAAATAGGTTTGCTGGCTAAATCGTTCAACAGGCTTAAAGCAAGCTATCTTAAAGCTCTGCAAATGCTTGCGAATAAAAATAAGGATAAATAAAGCGGCAATAGCACAATATATTACTTTAAATCACGGCTGGATGCTATAAAACTGATTTAAAAATTTATATTTCATATTTCGGCTTTCGCATTACAAACGTATGCAGTTTTTATGCAGATAAAAATTTATTGCGGCGGATTAAAGCAATATTATAATTGCAAATTATTATAATATTGCTTTATAAATGCGCTTATCCTTTCATTTAAAACGCCTGTTATAGATTTACCTTTAAGCTTTTTTTCTTCTTGCCGTGCTTTTAGTTCGTCAAAGCCGGTTATTATAGAGCTGAAAATATCTATAGCCTTATTGCGGTCTATTTTACCGGAAGCTACATAATTTTTAAATTTATTTATATCGTTTACGTTAAAATATTCCGTTATAATTTTTTTTACTATATCGTCGTTTCCGTCGTACGCCGCAATTAAACCGTCTATAATATCGTATAACAAAAATTCGGGTGTTCCGTATAAATCGAAAGCGGCGCTCAGAGAATTAAGAATATTGTCTATATTTGCAAACATCTCTTTTTCGCCCGTTTCGTCACCAGTTTTTATTTTGCTCGATTTACTAGATTTACTATATTTTTCTTTTTCATTATTCAGATTGCCGTTTATATTTTTATTTTTTATAAGTAAATCAATAAAATGAGCAATTTTTAAGTTTTCAAATTTATAAAGATAAGGTACTTCTATAGTTTTTAAATTCAGCATATCTGCATTAACGCCTTCTTCGTTTTTAACTCTTTTTATTTCGCCGCAAAGAGGAATTATAAATTTAGAATAAGCGTTTCGATTTAATAAAGGAGCATTCGGATATGCGTTTATAAAGTCGTTAAACAAGAAAATGGGAACGACTTCATGCCTGTCGTAAACATTTATTATAATGTCTATAATTTCTCCCATTTCGGAAACTATATCAAATAAACTAAAATTTTTATCCGGTAGCGTCAAAATAATAAAGGACGAAGGAATAATTTTTATAGATGCGCAATAATCTATAATTTTTTTAGCTTTATCGATATATGACCGTTCTTTGTCTTTTTTTGTTTTTGAAAAATATGAAATCTTTTCTGGCAAAAAACTTTCTACGCCTATTTGAATTTTGGTAAAATTAGCCTGTTTTAGCTTATTTAAAATGTCTTCGTCCGTAATATGCTCTACTTTAAACATAGCCGTAAAACTGAATTTTTCATTGAACTTTCCGGCGATAATACCGTCTAAAAATTCATTAAGCCATATTTTATTCTGAACAAAAAGATCGTCGTCGAAACTAAAACCGTAAACATTATGACTGCTCGCTTCTTTTATAATTTTTAAAAGGAACTTCGTGCTTAATTTTCTGTATTTATAATTAACTATAGAACAGTAGGTGCATTTTCCCCAGTTGCAGCCTCTTTGGGCATATAAACCTACGGATTCAAACTTAAAATCGTCGTATATATCCCAAGGATAATCCGTATATTCAGCATTGATTTCGGTTTCCGTAGGAAAAGGCGGTATGGTATTCGTAAATTCTTCCTTAGTCATTATATTTTTATAATTTGAATAAAATATATCAAAGTCTTCATGTGAAGCATCTATTTTTTCAAAAAATCTGATTTTCCCATTGTTTAATTTTATTGCGGTATTTGAAATAGGACACTTTATCGTATATCCCGAAAGTATTCTTTCGAAAAAAATATTTTCCGGTATTTTTGCTATAGGAGAAAGATAGCGTCCCTTTCGTTTAAACAACAGTCCCATATGTTCGGGAGTGCAATAATATGCTTCCTGCTGTGTTATTCCGGATGTTAATTTTTCCGGATAATTTTGGAAAATTAACGAATTAAGGTCTTCCGCCTTATAATCTCCGTTGTTATTTAAAACCAAAACGTTATTTTGATTCAATACATTGGCAATACCTTCTAGCACTGCGGGAAGAATTTTTTCGGCGTCGCCTTCTATTGTAACATCTATGCCTTCTGCTTCTATAATATCTTTATAATAGCCGTAAACTCCGGTTCCTCCGAGAACGTTAACGGTAAAAGGACTGTATTCTTTAACTTTAATAGCCGTCTGGAGTATTTTTCTTAATTTATCGGAACTCATTAAAGAAAGAAGGCACACATCATAATGCATAGCTGATTGTTGCGTTATTGGATTATTTTTGTTTGCGGTATTTTTAAATGCTTCAAGAAGCATTTTTTCCGACGCAAAAAAATCTACTTTGTAACCTTTATTTCTCAAAAAAGAAATAAAAAAGAGTATAGGCGGGGCTTCTTTGGAATTAAAACTTTCATAATCTACATAAAAAGCAATTTTATTTTTTATCTTTTTCGTCATTTAATTTTTTTATTATTTAACGATTATTTTAATTAACAAACGGACTAATCAGCTGATATACTATAACTTTTAATGCCTTTAGTCAATAATAAACTCTAAAAAATCCTTATTAATATTGCGGTTATTACATTGATTGTATATCTTAAAATTCATTATAGGCATGCCGCTAAACTAACCGCCTTATAAATAACGCTTTATAACTAATTGCTTTTTTTAAAAAATATGATACACTAATTAATAGATATGATTATTCATATATTTATATTTAATTTTTAAATTAAATTAATTTTTTTTAAATCAATGAGGGGGGGTTTATCAATGAAAACGAATGAAAGCGGCACCGACAGGATAATAAGAGTTATTATAGGAATAGTTTTAATAGTCGTCGGCGCATTAGCGCTTAAGGGCGCAGAAGTATTGGGAATTATACTTATAATAGTCGGTTTAATAGCTTTAATTACTGGAATTACCGGATTTTGCGCATTATATACGCTGCTTGGAATAAACACGTGTAAAAATTGCCAAAAGTAAAATAATTACGCGCAAACGGGAGAGAATATATTTTTTTAGCCTGGGTTAATATCTCTCCCGCTTAGCAGTCTTTCGCTTTCATTTATACATGTATTTATTTTTAGAAAATAAAGAATAATAACGCTACCGTTATTTAATGCTTTATAATTTTTAAGTTACCCTGTTGACCTTTATTACTCCTTTAATAGATTTAATACCGTCAATAATAGATTCCGCCTGTTTGTTGTCTCTCACTTCGATATCGAACAAATGAACCGCTCTTCCGTCTATAAGAGTTCTGACCTGCGCTTTTGATATATTAGCCTCTCTGGCAGATATCAAAGATGCTATATTGGCTAAAACGCCTTTTTTATCGTCGGTTATAATCCTTATTTTTGTTTCAAACAACTCTGCTTTGGATAAATTTGATTTATTTTTGGAAGTTTCTTTCCAATTAACGCTTATAAGCCTGCTTTCGTCTATTCCTATTATATTTCTGCAGTCTGTTTTATGAACTATAACTCCCCTGCCCCTTGAAATAAATCCTACTATATCATCCCCAGGTATAGGACGGCAGCATCCGGCAAGCTTATAAAGAAGGCCGTCTCCCAGCGAAGAAACTACAGCATCGTTGCTAGTCGAACTTGGCTTAATTTTTTGAATAATTTTATTAATTACGTTTCCGGTCGTTTTTGTAATTAAAGATAATTTGTCCGTCTTTTTATAATTTGGTATGGCTAAAGAAAATATATATTGAGGGGAATATTTGCCATAACCTATGGCTGCAAACAGTTCTTCTTCAGTTTTTAACGAAAGTTTCTGCATCGTTAAAAATAATAATTCCTTAAAGTCTAAGGATTTATTTTCTAATTTTTTAAATTCCTTTTCTAAATTTTCTTTGCCGGCGGCAATACTTAATTCTCTATCCTCCTGCCTGACGTAATTTCTTATTTTAGATATGGCTTTTGAAGACTTTGCATATTTTAACCAGTCGTTTGAAGGATGATGTCCTTCTTTCGTTAAAATTTCTACTATATCGCCGTTTGAAAGTTTATATTTAAGAGGCACCATAACGCCGTTTACTATAGCTCCGGTAGTTTTGTCGCCTATTTCGGTATGTATGTAGTAAGCAAAATCTATGGGCGTAGAATCTTTCGGCAACGCTATAACTTTTCCTTTCGGCGTAAAAACATAAACTTCTTCCTGAAAAAGATCTATTTTTACGCTGTCCAAAAATTCATGCGGATCTTTCATATCTCTTTGATATTCCACAAGCTGTCTTAACCAGTTAAACTGCTCTATGTCTTCTTTTTCAACTTCTTTTATGTTTTCTTTATATTTCCAATGTGCAGCTATGCCGAACTCGTCTATAAAATGCATCTCTTTAGTCCTGATTTGAATTTCCACCCTCATACCTTCCGGACCTATTACCGTCGTATGTAATGAGCGGTATAGATTTGCCTTAGGCATGGCGATATAATCCTTAATCCTTCCGGAAATAGGTTTCCAGATTGAGTGAACTATGCCCAGCGATTCATAGCACTCGGTTTCGTTATCCACTATGATTCTAAGCGCCAGTAAATCATAAATATCCTCAAAGCTGACGTGCTGTTCCATCATCTTTTTGTAAATGCTGTAAAAATGCTTTGGCCTTCCGTATATTTCAGCTTTTAAATTATGTTTTTCTAAATATTCCTTAAGAATATCCGTAACTTTTTCTATATACTTCTCTCTTTCCGTCTTTTTTTTATTTATTTTGAAAGATAAATCTTTGTATGCCTGTGGATTTAAATATTTAAGAGAAAGGTCTTCCAGTTCGCTTTTTATAAAAAATATTCCAAGTCTGTTAGCTAAAGGTGCATAAATATCTAAGGTTTCCTGCGCTATTTTAATCTGTTTTTCTCTCGAAAGAACTTCCAGGGTTCGCAAATTATGAAGCCTGTCGGCTAATTTTATAACTATAACCCTTATATCCTTAGCCATTGCGACTATCATTTTTCTGATATTTTCGGCTTCAAGTTCTTCAGAGGTTTTAAAGTTCAGTTTGCCCAACTTAGTCAATCCGTCGACTATAAAAGCGACTTCTTCGCCGAATTCGGATTTGATATCTTCTATCGTCGTTAAAGTATCTTCTACGGTATCGTGCAAAAGAGCGGAAACTACGGAAGCACAATCCATCCTTAAACCCGCAACTATAGCGGCAACTTCGATCGGATGGGTAAGGTAAGGCTCGCCGGACACTCTTTTTTGCCCCTGATGCATTTTTTTGGAAAATGTATAAGCCTTTTTGAGCAGTTTGAACTTTTCGGTATGAATTTCTTCTATGCTTACGTCGTCAAGAGTATTTATATTATTCCTAAAAAGCTCTATTATATTGTTTAAGGCGCTGAAATCGTTGGAGGGATTAACCGTTACAAGGTTTTCGTTTGAAATACTCATAAAAAAATAGATGGTTTATTTTACTTCCGCTGTTTAACGCCGACATATCCCTGCGCTATCTCCCTTAACGCTACGACGATAGGCTTATTTTTTGAAACGACTTTCGGTTCGGCTCCTTCCATAATCTGTCTTGCCCTTTTTGCCGCTATTATTACAAGCGTAAATCTATTTTCCACGTTTCTTAAACAATCTTCGATAGTTACTCTTGCCATTTAAATTCCTCCGTTTAAAATTTTGTAGTTTTCCGTTTAGACCTTACCATTTTGTGACGGTGCCAGAATTGAATTCCGTCCTTTCAATTTTGTGACAGTGCCAGAATTGAATTCTGGCACTGTAATATATTTATTATATCATTGTTTTTGGATTTAAGCTTTAAATTTATTTAAATTTTTACATCTCTCGGCGATAACGATAGATTTTAATTTTGTATATGCCTCTTTTAAATCGTCGTTTGTAATAATATAATCGTAAAATTCACTGCGCTTAATCTCTTCGTAAGCAGTAGATAGCCTTTTATTTAATTCGTCGTCGTTTAACCCGCCTCTTTTTTTTAATCTTTCCTTTAATTTTTCATAGGAAGGCGGAGCAATAAATATAGTTATTAAACTATTGCTTTTTAAAGCGGTATCTTTTTTGTTTTTATATATCTTATTTAGCTTTTCAACGCCCTGAACGTCAATTTCCAATAAAATATCGTATAAAGAATCCGGATTATAAACCGATTTGTATGCGGTGCCGTATTTTTTGCCGAAAACATTTGCCCATTCTATAAATTTATCCGACCCTATCATCTTATCGAATTCGGTATCGCTTATAAAATGATAGCTGACGCCGTCTATCTCGCCCTCTCTTTTCGCCCTGGTGGTAAAGGAAACACTCGGCTTTATATCTTTAAATTCTTTCAAAAGCATACTGCATAAAGTAGTTTTTCCGGTGCCGGAAGGAGCGGACACTGCAAAAATTAAACCCTTAGGCTTCCCGTCGCCGTGAAGCGATTCATTCTTAAAATCAATATTTTCCTTATCATTATTCATTTTTATATTTTTGATTTTTAAAATTATGTTATTAATTACGTTTGATGCTCTTTCCCTTCTAATCTTGCAATAATCGTTGAAGTATTAAGCGCAGAAAGTATGATATGTCCCGAATCTGTAATAATAACAGACCTGGTTTTTCTTCCCTCGGTAGCATCTACTAAATTATTTCCATCCTTTGCCGTTTCTCTAAGTCTTTTCATCGGCGAAGAACTAGGAGAAACTACTGCTACGACTCTGTTCTGCAAAACTACGTTTCCAAACCCTATATTTATAAGTTTTTGCATTTAAATAAAAATTAGATTATTTTTATAGAACTTGTTTATTATTTTATATAATTATATATTATAAAGTTTTTTCTTTATTTCGCCGAAAATCCGAAAGTAACAGTTCCTCTAACTCGTTAACGCCTACCGCGTATGTTCCAAGCTGGGAAACCGCAATGCTTGCCGCGGCGTTTGCGATATAGCATGCATCGGTAATACAAGCTCCGACGCTTTTTGCAACAGCCAGCGTCGAAATAACCGTATCTCCTGCACCGGTAACGTCATAAACTTCTTTTGCGCGCGCTTTTAGATGTAAAGGACTCCTCTCGTCGTTATAATAAAGCGACATGCCGGACTCTCCCCTTGTTATAATCAGGTAATCCGGTTTGACTTTTTTCATAACCGCCCTGCCTGCTTTTTCAAGCGTTTTTTCGTCTTTTATTTTAATGCCTGAACCGCCTGAAGTTTCATTTAAATTTGGAGTTAAGACTGAAACATTTTTATAGAATTTGAAATTTTCAACCTTCGGATCAAGAGCTATAAATTTATTCTTTTCTCTTAAAAAATTAACTAAACTTGAAAAAAAATTTTTTTCTATTAATCCTTTGCCGTAATCTGAAATTATTACCGCATCTATTTCATCGGCAATATTTTTGATTCCTTCAAGAAGCCTCCTGTAAACCGAAGCATTAAATTTTCCATTATCTTCCCTGTCGAATCTCACGATTTGCTGATTATGGGCAATTACTCTGGTTTTAATAATCGTTTGAAAATTTTTTAAAGTTAAAATATATGAACTATCGACATTGCCGATTAATTTTTTTAATATATCGCCGTTATAATCGTTTCCTACTACTCCGGCTATATAAACTTTTGCGCCGAGTTTAGCCACGTTGCTGACAACGTTTGCGGCTCCGCCAGGCATAAGCTTTTCCGACTTAACGTTAACGACCGGCACCGGAGCTTCGGGAGATATTCTGTTAACGGTTCCGTAAACAAAATGGTCGACCATAATATCTCCCACGACGAGTATTCTGGCCTGACTAAATTTTTTTACTATATCTATCAAATTTTTTGAAAACGGGATAGGCATCTAATCTGTTTATATTTTTATAAATATTTCATAAATAAATCTATAGTTTTATCCGCACAATTTTCGATATTAAACCTTTCTTTAATGGTTTTTGCGGCAGAATCGGCAAGTTCGTTTAAAACCGACATATTATTATACACGAAAATTAATTTTTGATAAATAGCATTTATATCTCCTTTTTTAACCACAAAACCGTTTTTACCGTCTTCTACCACTTCAGGCATGCCTCCGGCATCAGAAACGATTACTATCTTTTTCATAGACATTGCTTCTAAAAGTGCAAGCGGAAGTCCTTCTTTCATAGACGGAAAAACGACGACGTCTAATTCATTTAAAAAAGAAACTAAATTATCGCCTACAAATCCTACAAAATATATGGAGTTATAAATATTTAAATCTTTAGCTCTTTTAATCAGCGCATCCTTAAGGCTGCCTGCACCGGCAATAAAAAACTTAGCCTCAGGTATTTTAATGAGAACGAATTTTGCTGCTTCGATAAATAAATCTACACCTTTTTCGCGGGAAAGCCTTGCAATTATACCAACGCTAAACTGTCTTGCCGCATTATCGGCACTATTATGATTATTATTGCCCATATCCTCCGAAAAAAAATATTCTTTTCTTGCCGGAAGACCTTCCGCTTTGGGATTAAACTTTAAAATATCTATTCCGTTGTAAATAACGCCTAATTTTGTTTCATTCATCCCTTGGGATATTAAATTTTCTCTTACCGCATTAGATACGCAAATAACGTAATCTCCGTATTTATACTGCGCTTTTTTGTTTAATCCGTGTGCTGTAGAAATAGATTTTTTTTTCGCTATTTTTGAAGCTAATGCCCCGATAAGATTTGCTTTAGACAAATGCGTATGAACTATATCGAATTTATTCTTTTTTATAAAATATGCAATTTTTAATATCGTAAACGGATTATATTTAAAATCCACTTTTAATATTTTGAAAGGCAATCCGCTTTTGGAAAAAAACTGCTCTACCGATAAATCCGGATTTTTATTGTTACCGGTAGCTGCAGAAAGTATAAAAACCTCGTGTCCCTTTTCTATAAATTTTTTTGATAAGTTGGCTACGTAATTCTCTGCTCCTCCAATATTTGACGGAGTAATAAATTCTAAAATTTTCACTGTAATATATAATGTATGTTATTTGCGTTATTAGTTATTATAAGTTATTTATTTTTTAAAAAAGCTCTTATTTTTTTATATGCATTAGAAGTTTCGTTTATCGAATCTTTTACTATTCTGTAAATAAGCATCTTAAAAAATTGCGAAGTTCCTTTTTTTTCTTTCAAAAACGTTTTAAAATCGTCTACTTTCCAGTCTTGTTTTGAAGCAAGTTCTCTGAACGGCGCCGGATGAAAATCTAAATTTTTCCTGTCGATTCTTTCAAGCCATCCAAAGTCGGAATATATATACTTATCGATGCGCGGATCGTAATTTGAAACCCAATTTTTCAGCCTGTTAATTATTTGAAAGTTATAAAGCCTTTCCATTTCTTTGTCTTTTTTATACATATCTGCCGGATTTTTAGCCCTGCCATAATGAAACATATTGACGTTCAATGGCAAAGCATTTTTATTTTCAATGTTTATTTTGACGCCGTTTAAATCTTTAAAACCCATAGCGTCGCCCCATGATAAAACAGTTCCATCGTTCCTAATAATTCTTACTTCTCTATCGTAAAAAAATCTTTTTTCCGACCGTTTGGCATAAGAAAAATAGCCTCCGAAGAAGTGTATATAGTCAAAAACAAAGCCTTTAACGTTTTTATCGTTAATATTTTCTTCAAGAACGCGTAAAATCTTTTCATAATCTTTTTCATGGATGCCTTCGTCGCACTGCACATAAAGCCCATAATTTCCGGTAATATTTTGTATCGCTAAATTGGTTTTTTCGGATAAAATAGTTCCGCTTTTTTTTGTAATTTTCCAGTCGGATTCTATTAATTTAATTTTAGGATTTAAATCTTTCAGTTTTTCGAGTTCGTTTTTAGTTTGGTCTGCACTTTCGCACACGACTACGATAAATTCATCGACTAAAGGAAGCGCCGACATAATAGATTCTTTAAACGGATAACCCATTAATATGCCGTTTCTTATAAAAGTAAAACCAGAAATTTTCATTTTTTATTTTTATTAAGCTAAATAGTAAATATATTATATATGGTTTAGATTATTTTTAATTTTTTTAAAATTAAATTTAAACTTTAATGTGATAATTAAGCAAAAAATCGTATCCTTCTATAAGGTCTTCGTACAAAATATTATTCATACAATCTGGATATCTTTTAATTTTATAGTTTTCGGTATCGCATAAATTTTTAAAGCAGTGATAGCATCCAATTTTTTTGTCTATTATAAATAATTTATCGGACATAGGGGCGCAAATCGCAGGGTCTGTAGAGCCGAATAACGCTATAGTCGGAACTTTAAGCGCCGAAGCTAAATGCATGGTTCCGTTATCTACCGTTACCGCTAATTTTGAAAGATAAATTAATCCGCCGAGAGTAAATATATCGGTTAAACCCGTTAAATTAAAGCTCATATGTTTATTTTCGATCTGATCGCATATCTCTTTGGAAATATCTGTATTTTTTTTGCTTCCGGTAATTATTACGAAATATCCTTCTTTGTTTAAAAAGTCCGCAAAAACCGAAAATAAGTAAGGCGGCGATTCCTTAGACTTCCTTGTCGAACCTGGAGAAAATAAAGCTAATTTAAAATTTTCGTCTGTTATTTCCGTTCCGTATCCGTTAAAAGAATTTTGAAGAATATTTTTAGCATTTTTTATATCGCCATCTTCTATATCGTAAACATAATTTTTGCTAAAATATTTATTGCTTGCGTTAATATAAAACGGTTCGACAAGTTTTAAAGACTTATCGATATTATTTATTTCTCCGTCAAATTTTATGGGGTAGCGTAAAAAAAAATTATTTAAAAACTTTTCCTGTCCAACCTGTTTCTTGGAAAGCAGAAATCCAAGCATAGTAAACTTTAAAGAAGTAAGAAAATTAATGCAAATATAAAATTTACTTCCGTTTGTTTTATTAATATTTCTAAGCGTTAAAAACAGTTTAAAAAATGCCGCAATACCTTTTATACCGTTAAATTTATCCGTTTCTATTATTTTATAGATATCTTCGTTTCTTCTCAAAACAGCGGAAGCATTTTTAGAAACGACCACTACTATCCTGCTTTCAGGGAATTTAAGCTTCAAAGCCCTTATTGCCGGCGTAATAGTTAATACGTCACCGATATAATTATGCCCGAATATTAAAATATCTTTCATTTTTTATTAAATAATCCTTTTTAATTATATCTAATACAGAGTCTGGAGTAATTCTTTTCATGCATAATACGCATTCCGTTAAATTTTTATCGTCTATTTTATTAAGAGGGCATTCTTTTTTAAAGCAGGGAATACATATAAGGTTGTCCCTTAATACCGTAAAATTTTTTCCTACCGGTCCTGTAAGATTAGGATCCGTCGGCCCAAATAAAGCTATTGTTTTAAGGCTGTCTATTGAAGCCGCTACGTGCATTAGTCCAGAATCGGGCGTTATAAAATAATCCATTTTAGATAACAGTTCTTTAGCCTGCTTGAGCGTCGTTTTTCCGATTGCGCTGACTACGTTTTTGCCGTTTAATGCCTGCAATATTTCATCGGATAGATATTCTTCCCCTTTGCCGCCAAAAATTATTATATGTATATTATCGCCAAAAAAATCCAATAGCCGCCTTGAAATTTCTATAAAATATTTTGTAGGCCATCTTTTAGTTTTCCAAGTTCCGGTAGGATTTATGCCTATAAATATTTTGTTTTCAATATTTTCAAAACTATTTTTTAAGAAATCTTCGGCAAATTTTTTATCCTCCGGCGAGGTAATAAGAACGGGCTGAGGCTTCTCAATTTTTGCTCCGCCGCTGTTTTCCGCCAAAAAAAGATAAAAATTTACCGCATGCTCTAAGGGTCTTCCCTGTCTTACAATTTTTCTATTACATAAAAAACCTAACTTTGCATATTCTTCGTAATATCTGACCGGAGCGCCGCTTAAAAAAGAGAAAATAGACGTTCTATCAACACCCTGCAAATCGATAACTATATCGTAGCGAAAATTTCTGATTTTTTTTATTAAAGACAAATAATCCCTAAATTTAAATTTTTTTTTATCTACAACAAGAACCTCGTCCACGTTAGGATTTAATAAGGCTATGTCTTTAGATTTATCTTCAATAAGCCAAGTAATAAAACTGTCCGGATAGCCTTTTCTGATAGACTCTACCGCAGGGGTCGCAAGAAGGCAGTCTCCTATTGAACTTAATTTTATAATAAGTATATTCATTAACCTTCATACTTCATTATATTTTTATAATGAATGCAATAATAATCTATATTAATTTTCATATAAATATAAAGACAAAGATAAAAATAAATTAATAAAAAAGCCTGACTTTAAAAATCTTTCTTTTAAATTTAAAAAAATTTGTATTATGTCTTATGGCAACTCTTTTTAATGCAAAAAAATCTGCATTTTTTTTCACTATGCCGGTTTTAGTTATGCAGGCTCCTTCAAAACCGGCTTTTATAACAAGTAATTTAACGTCCTCGCTATAATCGCCGTATGGATATGCAAAAAAATTTATTTTAATATTTAAGAGTTCCTCTAATTTTTTTTTAGAGTCCGATATTTCATCGAAAGCTTTTTCCGGATAAATTTGGGTAAGATGGGGATGCGTTACAGTATGTGCGCCTATTTCGATACCGTATTCCGTCAGCTCCTTAAGCTCCGATACGCTTAACATTTCGTCTTTATTTTCTCCGTTTTTAATATCCCACTCGTTTAGTCCTCCTGTAAGTCCGGAAACCATAAAAACCGTAGCATTTACCCCATTATCGCGAATTATTTTAAATCCACCTGAATAAACGGATTTAGAGCCGTCGTCAAAAGTTATTGAGACATATTTTTTATTATTATTTATTTTTAACTGTTCCCCTAAATCATTAAGTCGTCCGTCTTTTTTATTTTCACCTGCGTAATAATAATCATACGTCTTTTTTAATTCAGACAACGTTAAAAAAGAATAACCAGCATTTTTCAAATATTTAATCTGCCTGTCGAAATTTTCTTCGGTAACGTATAAACCCGGAAATTTGGCGTTTTCGGGGTACCTTCCTATCTTATGATATAAAAGAATTATAAATTTTGGGTTTTTAATCATATCTTGTTTATATTATTTTATATTATACTATAATTATAAATTTTTTAAATTCAAATTGTAAATTATTTAAAAACATTATAAGATATTTATAAGGGACATGAATATTTAAATATGACTGAAAACATAGATTATAAAAATTATAATTTCAAAAATTCAAGGATTGCTTTATCTATTATAATTCCTGCTTATAACGAAGAAAATAGAATAAAGCAGACCATAATCGCATTAAGGTCTTACCTGAAATCGAAAAAATACTCGTACGAAATAATTGTAGTAGATGACGGAAGCAGCGACGGAACTTTAAACGTGCTTAAAGATTCTTTATCGACCGATTTAAGGGTAATAACTATCACTAAAAGCGGCAAAGGCGCAGCCGTTAAAGAAGGAATACTTTCCGCAAACGACGAAAACGAATACGTTTTTTTTATGGACGCGGATCTTTCCACGGGAACGGATGAGATCGGAAATTTTATAGATATTTTTAAAAATGAACCTGAAACAGACGTGATAATCGGTTCACGGTATCTTCCCGAAGGAGCAGTCATAATACAGCCGCCTTTCAGAAATTTAGTCGGCAGAACATTCAGTTTTATTAAATCCAAATTGCTTGGAATTAATTTTTTCGATTCGCAATGCGGATTTAAAGCTTTCAGAATGCGGACGGCAAAAAAGATTTTTGCAAAATCGGAAATTAAAGGTTTTTCTTTCGATGTGGAAATACTATATATAGCTTTATTAAATAATATAAAAGTTAAAGAAGCCAGCGTAAACTGGCGGCATAAACCCGGAGGACACGTTAATTTAATCGCCGATTCCATGCCTATGCTTATAGAGCTTTTTCAAATATTTATAAATAAAAACAAATATTTTTTATAATTAGAATGTCCGCCTTAAGATATAATTAAACAATAGACAGTCAGCCCGCCTCTACGATGATTTTTAAAAAATTAGACAAATCCTTTTACGTTCGCGGCGATACCGTTAAAATAGCAAGGGAACTGCTCGGAAAATATTTAATGACCGATATAGACGGCAAAGGCTTAACCGGAGGAAAAATAGTCGAAACTGAAGCCTATCTCGGAGCTATAGACAAAGCGTCGCACGGTTACGGAAACAAAAAAACGGAAAGAAATAAAAATTTGTACAAAGAAGGCGGCTACTCATACGTTTACTTTATATACGGAATGTATTACCTTTTTAACGTAGTCACCGGAAAAGAAAATTTTGCCGATGCGGTTCTTATAAGGGCAATAGAACCTGAAATAGGCATAGATATTATGCTGGAGCGAAGAAATAAAAATTTGAAAATAAAGAATAAAGAAAACACAAAAAGAATTACTTCCGGCCCTGGTCTTTTAACCGTAGCGCTTGGAATAAATTTAAAACATAACGGCATTCCGATTTGCGAACAGAATATTTTAAAAAATAAAGGCGAAAAGGACGGCAGTTTAGAAATATGGCTTGAAGACAGAAATATAAATATCGGCGAAGATTTAATAATTTCGACGCCAAGAATAGGGGTGGATTACGCCGCCGAACATGCAAAATTGCCTTACAGATTTAAAATAAAAGATAATGGATGGGCAAGCAGATAGGGACTTTAATTAAACGTAAGTCAGCCATTTTTCATATTTTTTATTTCCGCCCTTGACTATATCAAAAAATATTTTTTGGAGCTCTAATGCAATTTTACCGGCTTTTCCTATTCCTATACTCCTGTCGTCTATCTCTCTTACCGGAGTAACTTCGGCGGCGGTTCCAGTTAAAAATACCTCGTCGGCGATATAAAGTTCGTCCCTCGTCACTCTTTCTTCCTTAATAGTCAAACCCATTTCTTTGCTCATAACCTCTATAACGCTGTTTCGAGTAATACCGGGCAAAACTGAAGACAGCGGAGGAGTTTTAATATAACCGCCGGAATAGATAAAGATATTTTCTCCGCTTGCTTCGCAGACAAATCCTGAAGTATCTAGCATTATAGCTTCGTCGCATCCCGCGCTTACGGCTTCTTTTTTGGCAAGAATTGAATTTATATACTGCCCTGTCGATTTAGACATACCCATAAAAGTATTGACGTGAAATCTTGCATATGAAGAAACCTTAGCTTTAATGCCGTTTTTTAGGGATTCCTCTCCAAGATATGCCCCCCAGTACCATGCCGAAACCGCTACCTTAGTATCGTAATTTTTCAGGAATATGCCTAATCCTCCGCCGTCGCCGATAAACGCTATCGGCCTGATATAACATTCTTTGAATTTATTTACCTTTACGGTTTCTATAACAGCCTTTTTAATTTCCTTCTTTTCATATGGAATAGGCAGTTGAAGAATATGGCAGGAGTCGTAAAGTCTGTCTATATGTTCGTCCAACCTGAATATTGCGGAACCTTTCTTTTTTGTTTCATAGCATCTTATGCCTTCAAAAGCGCCTAATCCGTAATGAAGGGAATGGCTGTTTACGGAAACTTTTGCATCTTTATAATCTAAGAATTTTCCGTCCATCCATACTTTTGAACCTTCAAATGGACTGCCGTTTTTTTTACCTGCCGTTTTTTTGTCTTTCATGATTTTTCGCTCTTTTAATTTTTATTTATATTTATATTTTATTGGGGTTAGTTAATAAAATTAATTCTATTTATTTTTTTATTTATATTATGATTAATATACTATCGTTATCATTAACGGTATACGCATAACGGCTGTTAGAATTATAAGTGCTTTATTATATTATCATTTACGGAAAACGTCCGCAATAGATTTTTTATAATCCGGATATAATACTCCTTTTTCGGTTATTATGGCTGAAACGTATTTATTTGGAGTAACGTCAAAAGCATAGTTAGCCGCTTTTACGTTTTCCGGAGCTATTCTTTTGCCAAATACGGAAACTACTTCGTTAACGTCGCGCTCTTCTATCGGAATTTCGTCGCCCGATTTAATATTGATATCTATAGTTGAAAGCGGCGCCGCGACATAGAAAGGAATATTGTTTTCTTTAGCGAGGACTGCAACCTGATAAGTACCTATTTTATTGGCAACGTCGCCGTTGGAAGCTATTCTGTCCGCACCGACTATAACGGCGTTTACTCTTCCTTTTCTCATTAAAAGACCTGCGGAATTATCGGCTATAAGGGTTACCGGTATTCCGTCTTCCATTAATTCCCAAGTAGTAAGTCTTGCGCCTTGAAGAAAAGGCCTCGTTTCGTCGGAAATCACCGATATTTTTTTGTTTTCCGAAACTGCGGCTCTGATAACGCCTAGAGCGGTTCCGTAACCGGCGGTAGCCAACGCTCCTGCGTTACAATGGGTAAGAACGTTATATCCGTCTTTTAAAAGGGCTGCTCCGTACTTTCCCATATTTTTGTTAATTTCTATATCTTCATCGTAAATTTTAACGGATTCTTTTCTTATGCGGTCAACCAATGTTTTTAAATCTGAATTTGAATTATTATGTTCTTCGTCTAAAACAAGTTTTTTAATCCTATCGACGGCCCATCCGAGATTTACGGCGGTAGGTCTTGCAGAAAACATAAAATCGGCTATATCGAAAAACTTTTTTTTGAATGATTCATAATCTTTTACTTCAGTCGATTCAAGCAAAGATTTAGCGCCGAGATATAAACCGAAAGCGGCGGAAACTCCTATTGCAGGAGCGCCTCTAACTATCATATCTTTTATTGCATCATAAACTTCTTTATAAGTTTTTAATTCAACGTAAGTTACTTCGAGAGGGAGTTTTCTTTGGTCTATCATTTCGACTATGTCGTCGTTTCTTAATCTTAGCGTATAAAAAGCCATTTTTTAGCCTCCGAATAAAACTTAAATGTCCTATTTATTTTCGTCTATATATTTTCGCAATATCTCGTTAGCTTTTTTAGGATTTGCTTTACCTTTAGTTTTTTTCATAATTTCGCCCACGAAAAAACCGAACAGTTTGTCTTTCCCGCCTGCAAGGTCGGTAAATTCTTTCTGATTTTCGGCGACTACCTGTTTTACTATATCTTCTATGCCTTTATCGTCCGAAACTTGGGCAAGATTTTTTTCTTTAATTATTTCGGGAGCGCTTTTACCTGACGAAAGCATTTCGGCAAGTACTATTTTACCGGTATTTCTGTTTATACTCCCTGATTCTACAGCCGTTATAAGCTCAAGAAAATTTTTAGCGTCAACAGTCATTCTCTGCCTTCTTTCTCCTGATTCTTTTAATTTTAATTCGGAAAGAAGTTCGTTTATAACCCAGTTTGCTAATTTTTTTATCTCTATTCTACCTGAGTTTTCTTTAATTAAATCTTCAAAATAATCAGCTATATATTTATCCTGAGTGAGTACTTCCGCATCATATTCTGTAAGTTTATACTCCGAAACATATCTGCGTCTTTTTTCTGCAGGAAGTTCCTTAATAGAATTTTTTATTTCGTTAATAAATTCTTCGGAAAGAATTAACGGCGGCAGATCAGGCTCTTCAAAATATCTGTAATCATGTGCTTCTTCTTTGCCTCTCATGGACCTTGTAATATTTTCCTTAGAATCGTACAATCTTGTTTCCTGAATTACTTTCCCGCCGCTTGATATCAGGTCTATCTGTCTTTCTATTTCATACTCGATGGCTTTCTCCACGAATTTAAAAGAATTTACGTTTTTAATTTCCGCCCTTGTACCAAGTTCCGCATCGCCTTTCCTTTTGACCGAAACATTGGCATCGCACCTGAAGCTGCCCTCTTCCATATTTCCGTCTGAAACTCCAAGATATACCAGTATTTCTCTGAGCGATTTTAAATAAGCGGAAGCTTCGGCCGCTGAACTTATATCGGGTTCGGAAACTATTTCCACGAGGGGCGTGCCTGCCCTATTTAAATCGACATATGACCTGTTTCCTATATGAATTAATTTTCCCGCGTCTTCTTCTATGTGAAGGCGATTTATCCTTATTCTTTTATTAATTTTATTTTTTTTAGAAGCGTCTTCGGTTTCTATATCTAAATAGCCGTTGGAAGACACTGGATCCAAATATTGCGATATTTGATAGCCTTTAGGCAGGTCGGGATAAAAATAATTTTTCCTGGCAAACAAGCTTTTTTTATTAATATTAATATTCAAAGCAAGAGCCGCTTTCACAGCAAGTCTTACAGCCTCGATATTTATTACCGGAAGGGCGCCTGGCAGAGCAAGACAGACGGGACATACCGCAGTATTCGGTTCCATACCGAAAATATTCGGACAAGAACAAAACATTTTTGTTTTGGTGAGCAGTTGGGAATGAACCTCAAGCCCTATAACCGCCTCGAATGAATCGTTATTACCGTGCATATTTTATCCTCTTTAAAATATAATCATTCAAAAATAAATAAATCTGACACCTTTATTTGTTTATTTGGACACCTTTATTTGACACCTTTATTTTTTTTTATTTTTTCTCTGAACTTAACTTCGTCCTCTATAATTTTTGCAACGGAAAGAAGCCTGTCTTCAGTAGCCCACGGCGATATAATCTGCAGTCCTACCGGAAGAACGCCGTCCGGTTTCGTAGGATTTTTTACGACTCCGATAGGTATGCTTAAACCAGGAAGATATGCAAGATTAACGGAAATAGTGTAAATATCGGACAGGTACATACTTAGAGGGTCGGCCGTTTTTTCTCCGATTAAAAACGCAGGCGTCGGTGAAGTCGGGCCGATTATGATATCTGCTTTTGCAAACGCATCTTTATAATTTTTTATAATAAGTTTTCTGACTAAGGAAGCTTTTTTATAATAAGCGTCGTAATAACCCGCCGAAAGCGCAAAAGTTCCCAGTATTATGCGTCTTTTAACCTCGTTTCCAAACCCGGCTTCACGAGATTTTCTGTAGAGATCGTCTAAACTTTGTATAGTCTCTCCGTCTTTTCTGTTATATCTGTAACCGTATCTTATGCCGTCGTATCTTTCGAGATTAGAGCTTGCCTCGCTAGTGGCGGTTATGTAATATGCCGATACGGAATATTTGGTATCGGGAAGAGATATATCGACTATGTTTGCGCCCAAGTCTTTCAGTAAAACCTTTATTTCAGAAACTTTTGAATTTATTTCGGGGTCTAAACCGTCGGAAAAAAATTCTGCCGGAATTCCGACTTTCAATCCTTTTAATATGGATTTATCGGCTTTTTTAACTATTTCGGCATATTTTTGTACGTTAAATTTTCTCGTAGTCTGGTCTTTTTCGTCGAAACCCGCAACGGCTTCAAGCATAACAGCGGCGTCAGCGACGTCTTTGGAGAGAATGCCTGCCTGGTCTAAAGAGGAACTAAAAGCAATTATGCCGTATCTTGAAATCAAGCCGTACGTGGGCTTTAATCCGACTACTCCGCAAAGGGCGGCAGGCTGCCTTACCGAACCTCCGGTATCAGTTCCGAAAGAACCCGCGCATAAATCGGCCGCAACAGAAGCGGCTGAACCGCCGCTTGAACCGCCTGGAACCCTGTTAAAATCGTAAGGATTTTTTGTTATTTTATATGCGCTGTTTTCGGTCGAAGAACCCATTGCAAATTCGTCAAGATTCGTTTTGCCCAAAAAAACATAATTATTTTCTTTAAGTTTCCTTACTACGGTAGAATCATAAGGGCTAATAAAATTATCCAATATTTTTGACGCGCACGTGGTTTTTTTACCTTTTATCAAAAAAATATCTTTTATGGAAAGAGGTATTCCGGTAAGTACCGGATAATCTGAACCGGAAGATATAATTTTATCTGCGGCTTCGGCATTTCTTTCGGCTTCTTCAAGGTCGTTGTAAAGATAAGCGGAAATTTCCGGCTCTACGGCTTCTATTCTTTTTACGTAGGAATTAAGAATATCCGTGCTTTTAACTTCCCTTTTCTTTAAAAGACCGGCAAGTTCGCTTATAGTCAACCTGTATAAATCGTCCATGTTTTGCTGTCCTCTTAATTGTCTTTATATTTTATTTTTTATTCTATAACCTGCGGCACTACAAAAAAACCGGATTCGGTTGCAGTATCTTCCAAACCTAAGCCGGCAGTTTGCGCTTCAAAGCTCGGCGCATTAGATTTTACTATTTCAAAATCGAACGTATCGTCAGTTTTGCACTCGTCGATACGGCAGTCTTTATAAAATCTTTCGTTCAAACCTTCGTTTGAAATTAACCTGTCGTAATCAAGTTCGTCAAGAATGCCTTCTATTTTTGAAACGTCGGCAGACTGTATCATGTCTATATATCCGATAATTTTATTAAGTTCGGAAGCAAAATGCGCCGATTCTTCTTCGTTTAAATCTAATTTTGCCAGTTTCATAACATGATTTATATCCATTATATAAATCTCCTTTAAATTTTAAATCCAAAAATAATTTAATAATATTCGTAAGTATCTACTATTTCTTCTATCAGTTCTTCCGGTATTTCCCTTAAAAACCTTGAAGGCATATTATATTTATAATCTTTCCCCGACCGCCGCCTTTTTGCCCATGTAAGATAAAGTTTTTCTTTGGCGCGGGTAATCCCGACATAACACAGTCGTCTTTCTTCCTCTAAGGACATTTCGTTGTCCAAAGACCTTATATGAGGGAAAAGATGTTCCTCGAGTCCGGCTATAAAAACTACTGGAAATTCAAGTCCTTTTGCGCTGTGCAGAGTCATTAGAGATACTTTCGTTATATCGGAACCGTATTCTGAATTAGGCTCTTCTTTAGTATCGTTTATTGCGCTCTGGTCTAAAAATTCGGTTATATCGTCAAAATCGTGCGCCGCGTTAATTAATTCTTCTATATTTTCTATTCTGTTTCCGTCAAGTTCGTTGGACTTTGCGACTCCCGCCTTAAGCATACTCTCGTAACCCGATTTTTTATACGTAAAATTGATTATATCCGCCAGTTTATCCCCTGTTTTTATTTCCTCCGAATCGACGTTTTCTTTAGAATAAGAAACTGCAGATTCTATCATATGCCTTATTCTCAATATAACGTCAAAATAGTTTGCGATGCCTGAAGAATTAGAATTAGAGGCTGAAATCTCTTCATTGAAATCTGCGCTTAAAATGCTCTGAATCTGCATATTGCCCAGTCCTCTTATCGATGAAAATAAGCCGTTTTTTAAGGCTTTCAAAATATCGAATCCGTTTTTAGCGGCGATATCCTGCATATTTTTAATAGTTTTTTCGCCGGCCCCTGTCGGAACGCACTGGATACTTCTTTCAAAGCTCACGGCGTCTCGCGGATTAACTGCAAACCTTATAAAAGACAAAATATCTTTTATCTCTTTTCTCTGATAAAACTTTAATCCGCCGTAAATATTATACCTTATGCTTTCTTTTAAAAGCCTGTCTTCTATAACTCTCGACTGCGAATTTGCCCTGTATAATATAGCTATGTCTTTATTCGAGTATCCGTCCTCCCTAATAAGCCGTCTTATCTCTTTTGCTATATAATAGCTTTCCGAATAATCGTTATTTGCCTGGTAGATAGTAATTATACTGCCGCCGCCTTTTTTATCGGTCTTTAAAGTTTTATCTTTTCTCAGTTTATTTCCTTTTACCAAAGCGGATGCGGCATTCAGTATGTTTTTGGTAGAGCGGTAATTTTTTTCAAGTTTTATTACCGAACAGCCTGCATAGGTTTTTTCAAAACTCAAAATATTATCTATGGTAGCGCCCCTGAAACTGTATATAGACTGATCGTCGTCTCCTACTACGCATATATTTTGATGTTTCTGCGCAAGAAGCTTAATAAGTTTATCCTGTATATAATTAGTATCTTGAAATTCGTCGACCATAATATATTTGTAAAGATTGGAATAACGTTCAAGAATAGCGGGATTATCGCGCAGTAGTTTTACGGCGTTAAACAAAAGGTCGTTAAAATCCATTGCATTGCTTTCTTTGAGCTTTTTTGCATATTCGGAATATATTACGGCGTAATCTTTTTCCCAGGCTCTTACGCCGCCGAAAGATTCATCCGGAGTAATAAAAGAATTTTTATTTTTTTCTATAAAATATTTCACTTTGGACGGCGTTACTATTTTTTCGTTTAAATTTAACGACTTAATGATCTTAGAAATCACTTTTCCTGAATCGTCTTCGTCGAAAACGACAAAAGACCTTTCATAGCCGACTAAATCGGCGTGTCTTCTTAAAAGTTTTAAACAAAACGAATGGAAAGTAGAAAATTCCGGCAGTCCTTGAAGGGCACCGCTATCGCGTATACCGACATTATCGGCATCGGGATATCCGTCGTAACCTAAAAATTCATCATGCTCTTTATATTTAAGCGCTTTTTTTATTCTTTCTTTCATTTCGCGGGCCGCTTTGTTGGTAAACGTCACGCCGAGTATATTATAAGGTTTTGCTTTGCCGGTTTTTATAAGATGGACTGCCCTTAAGGTTATAACTCTGGTCTTTCCAGAACCCGCTCCCGCAAGTATTAAAAGCGGTCCGTCAGCGTGAGTTACGGCTTTTAGCTGTTCTTCGTTTAATCCGGATAGATAATCCGTTTCTTGTATATTATTCACGATTAATATTCTACTCCACGGTCACGCTTTTTGCAAGGTTTCTCGGCTGGTCTATGTCGGTGCCTTTCAGTGCGGCTATATGATATGCCAGAATTTGCAGCGGAATAGTATAAAGAATTGGGCTGAGAACTTCGGCAGACGCCGGTATTTTAATAAGATCAGATATCCCGTCTATATCCGGTTCGTAATCAGCCACCGCTATGACTTTACCGCCTCTGGCCTTTATTTCTTCTATATTAGATATTGTTTTAGGCGCAAGCATATTATTGGACAGAAGAAACAGCACCGGCATGTTTTCATCGACTAAAGCTATAGGTCCGTGCTTCATTTCTCCGGCAGGATAACCTTCCGCATGAATATATGAAATTTCTTTTAATTTTAAAGCGCCTTCAAGAGCTATCGGATATAATATTCCTCTGCCGAGATATAAAAAATTTGTATTTTTATAATATTGTTTTGCTATTTCTTTTATCGAATCGTTTAAAAATAAAATTTGCTCCGCTTTCTTTGGAAGATTCACTATTTCCTCTAAAAAATTAACTCCGTTCAAATTTTTTCTTGCAACGGAAGCAGTATCTTTAATCTCTTTAATGTGCAAAGCCAAAAGCAAGCCGCACATTATCTGAGTCGTAAATGCTTTAGTAGAAGCTACGCCTATCTCTGGACCGGCGTGCGTATATATTACTCCTTTGTCCGACATTGTAGTTATCTGCGAACCGGGAACGTTAGTTATGGAAAGTATGCCTGCTTTTTTTTCTTTTGCAATCTCAAGAGCGCTGTTAGTGTCGGCAGTTTCGCCGGATTGTGAAATACCGATAAAAATATCGTTTTTTGAAACGGGAAAATTTTCATATCTAAATTCGGAACCGTATTCGACTATTACGGGAATACCGCAAAGCGTTTCGGTAATATATTTGATTACAAGACCGGCGTAATAAGAAGAGCCGCAAGCCGTAATAATTATTCTGCCTGCTTTATCGATATCTTTCTTTGTCAATCTTACGTCTTCCAGCATAATTTTAAATCCGGAAAAGAAGGAATCCGATTTATTTGAATCGACGGCTGAGCCGTCGTTCTTTACCGAAATTATGCGGGAAGAAAAAGCATCCAAAAGACATGAAGGCTGTTCGAATATTTCTTTCTGCATAAAATGAGAAAAGCCGGTTTTAACCGCTCTCGACGCATCCCAGTCTATTTTCGTAACGGTTTTATTTAACGGTTTGCCTTTAAAATCCGTCAATTTAAGCAAGCCGTCTTTAAAATATGCTATTTCTGAATTTTTTAAATATATAACTTCGTCGGAATACTGAATAAGAGGCGAAACGTCGCTTGCAAAATAAATTTCTTTATCTTTATTCACCATAACTAAAGGCGGTCCATATTTTACGGCGCATATGCTTTTTTCATCGGCATTCATCGCCAAAAAAGCAAAAGCGCCCGAAAGATCCAGCGAAGCAAGCCTGACGGCTTCGTAAAAAGTTTTAGCTCCGCTTTTTATATAATCTTCTATTAAGTGGGCAATTACTTCGGAATCGGTAGGAGTAATAAATTTATGTCCTTTACCTATAAGTTTATTTTTTAAAACTAGATAATTTTCTATTATTCCGTTATGCACTATAGCTATATTTCCGGAACAGTCTAAATGGGGATGGGCATTATCGTCGGTAGGTCTGCCGTGCGTAGCCCACCTAATATGGCCTATCGCAATACTGGATTTAACGGGTTTAATACAGCTTAACTCGGCCGAAAGATTAACGAGTTTGCCTGATTTTTTAATAGATTTTATTTTATCGTCTGTTTCATCGTAATATGCAACGCCTGAAGAATCGTACCCCCTGTATTCCAAGCTTTTAAGTCCGTTTAAAACTATATCTACGGAACTTTCGCAGTTTCCCTGCTTGGAACGGACATTGCCGTCGCCTGAAAAACCTATTATACCGCACATACCCTTAAGTCTCCCTTTTTTTATTTTTTAAATTAAAGAAATATTGTTCAAGTTTTAAAGTTTTATTTTTAAAATTTTCAGTCTTTTTCAGTCTTTTTTCCAGCTTGTTTTCTCAAAACCCAGCCTTCGATATTTTTTTGAGGCGCTCTGGAAATTGCAAGCGCGCCTTCGGGAACGCTTTTAGTTACTGTAGTTCCCGAACCGACGTATGAATTTTTACCGACCTTGACAGGCGCGACAAGCTGAGAATCCGAGCCTATAAAACATCCGTCTTCAATCTCCGTAATATGCTTTTTTTCTCCGTCGTAATTGCATGTTATGACGCCTGCGCCTATATTAACGTTTTCGCCTATAACGGAATCTCCAATGTAGCTAAGATGGGACGCTTTGGAGTTTCTGCCTATAGAAGATTTTTTAATCTCTACGAAATTGCCTATTTTTGCGCCTTCTGATATTTTTGTTTCCGGTCTTATTCTTGCAAAAGGGCCTATTTGCGCATTATTCATTATGACCGCATTTTCTATAACGCTGTAGCTCTTTATAGTAGCATTATCCATGATATGAGAATTTTTTATTACGCATCCTTTTTCTAAAACCACATTTTTCATTATATTAGTCTTTCCGGAAATAAAAACGTCAGGATAAACAATCGATGCCTCGCCTATTTCAACGTTATAACCTATATAAATATTTTCGTCGGATATAAAATCGACGCCTTTTTCGATAAGATTTTTAATAAGTCTTTTCTGCATTATCTTTTGCGCATTAAGAAGATCGTATTTAGAGTTAACGCCTGCGCATTCTTCCTCGTCGCCCGCTTTAAAACATAAAGTTTTTAATCCTGCACCATAAAATATATCGACTATATCGGTAAAATAAAACTCTTTTTTTCTGTTATTAGGTTTAATTTCGTTAATAAACTGCTTTAAAAGATTTAGTTTTACGATGTAAACTCCCGAATTAATTTCTTTTATAAGAGCGGTTTTTTTAGGATAATCGCATAATTCTTTCTCTTCTATTATTTTTTCCACACGACCATTTTTATCCCTCAAAATTCTACCGTATGAATATGGATTTTTGACATCGACCGACATAACCGTTAAGTCGGCATTATTAGATATATGAAATTTTACTGTTTCTGCAAAAGTTTCGTCGGTTATTAACGGCATATCGCAAGGCAAAATAATTACGTCCGTTTCTTTTTCATCGTCCTTAAAAACTTCCAGCCCTTTTTTGACTGCATCTCCGGTTCCTAGATATTGCTCTTGAACGGCAAATTCGAACAAAATATTTTTCGCTTTGAATCTTGCTTCATTTTCTATATATTGCCTTACCAAATCTCCTTTATGTCCTATCACGGTTATTATTCTATCTATTTTAGCTTTTATGCCGCCAAAGTTTTCGCTATATTCGTCGAAAGATTCGCTATTAAATTTTTCACCGGCGTCTATTAACGATTTTATAGCATAAAATATTAGCGGATTTTCAAGCAAACCGGAAAGCGCCTTAGGATTTTCGGATTTCATCCTTGTCCCCAAGCCCCCCGCTAAAATAATAACTCCTAAATTTTTAACTTGATTTTCATTTATCATATTTCTAATTCTAATATTATATAAAATTATTTAAAAAACCTGCATAAAATATTTTTAAAATGATTAATAACACACACGACTTTAAATAATTTATTCGTCGTTTCCATGCCTGAATACGTCGAGGAGGGTCGAATAACCGTAAGTCGTTTTTATAGGAAATGCTATCGACAAGAATACTATAAAGGCAGAAACTATTAAACCGGCTATAAGCAGATAAATATTTTTATATTCGATAAATATAAGCGCGGAAATTATTCCTATAAATCCTCCGGTAACTGCGGCAATCAATCTTTTTATTACATGTATTAAAAAATTCTCGAGAGCCGATATATTGGTAGGATGTATTTTAACCCTGAAATTTTCGGAATAGGCGGCATGCATAAGCCTTCTTGTGTCGTTAAAAAATTCTTTAATCTGGTTAAATCCGTTTTTAATAAAAGATATCGGGGAAAAAGTTTTTCCGAGTTCGGTTTGTTTTATATATCTTTTGGCTACCGGAATAATATCCTTTACTAAGTTGTAAGAAGGATTATAGGCAGTCCCTATGCCTTCAAGCAGAGCCGCCGTTTTAAAGATATACACTAGGTTTTGCGGAAGTTCAAATGGAAAAGCATAAAAACTCTTCATTATTTCGGTTATTATAACTTGTATCTTTTTGCCGGAAATATCTTTTTGGCTTAAAACTTTGTATAGTTTAGCCGCCATACTTTCTAAAAGCTGGCGCGAAACTTCTTTGTTTATAATACCGAGCGCATAATATGCATCGATTATTCCGGGAATATCTTCCCTGACTCCGGCAAGGACGGCTTTAATAAGATTTTCCTTAGTATCTTCCGTCATATGAATGACGAGTCCAAAGTCCAGCATAACTATTTTGCCTTCTTCATTAACCAGAATATTGCCTGGATGCGGGTCGGCATGAACTATTCCAGACACTAATGCCTGATAAATATAAAATTCTATAAGTTTATCTATTATTGATTTAGGTTCGAGACCGAATTCCCTAATTTTCTTAAAGTTGGTTATTTTAGTGCCTATATGAAAATCCATAACCAAAACATTTTTTGAAGTTAATTCGGAATATGTTTTTGGTATTATGATAAAACCTAATTCTTTTTCTATCTTCTTAAATTCTTTTATATTTTTTGCTTCATGTTTTAAATCCATTTCTTCGTAAATAGTAACGCTAAACTCCCTTAAAACCGTCGAGATAGAATGAATAGATTTATTCTGCGGAAAAAAAATTTTCAACAGATTTAAAACGCTCCTTAAGGTTTTTATATCTATCGAAACATTTTTTTCTATATCAGGTCTTATTACTTTTACTATAACGTCTTTACCATTATAAACAGCGGAATAAACCTGCGCTACGGATGCCGCCGCGAGAGGTTTCTCGTTAAATTTTTCAAATATTTCGTCAATATTTTTTCCGAAATCTTTTTCAATTATAGGTTTAATTTTAATAAACGAAACGGGCGGAACTTCATCTTGCAAGGTCGATAAGGCTTCTAAATAAGCAGAAGGTAAAAAGTCGGCTCTCGTGGATATAACCTGAGCCAGTTTAATAAAGGTAGGACCTAATGAAGCAATTATGCGTGTCAGCCATTTCGCGGACTTTAAGTGGTATTTTTGACTTAAAGTCCGCCTGCCTCCAAAAATAACAAACCTTTTTTGAGTAAATAGTATAAATAAGATAAACGGTAAAGCTTTAAAAAATATATAAAGATTTCTTTTAATCAATAGTAATTTCCCGTAGAGATTATAGTTACGGTATTAGAACCAGAATTAACGACGAAACAGTAATGCCCTTCCGGCGAGATTCTGACGGCGGACGGATAATTTCCTACTTTAATGGTTTTAACGACTTCATCTTTTGCAATATTTATTATACTTAATGTAGATGCCTGAGTATTTATAACGTAAAGATATCTTCCGTCCGGAGTAATAGCTTCCGCAGTCGGCCCTTTGCCTGTATAAACCGTAGCAAGTTTCCCAAAAGGCTTAGGAACGTAATTTGACGGAGGCGTCGTATAAACCGGAGCAGGAGCAGGGGCCGTTATAGCAGCCGCAGCTTCTGTAGGCGTTTGACCGGGAACTCCTGAAACGGGAGTACTTACAGTCACGGGAGAAGGCGGGGCTATCTTAGCGTAAACGGTATTCGTCTTCTTTATCCTTATAAAAGCCGCGCTTGCCGCACGGGTTACCGTTACCAAAGCTGCGCTGCCGTCCGGAGCGACAGATACATTTATAGGCCCGGAAGGCATATTAATAGTTTTGATATGATTAAAATGAACGGCATTATATATAGTAACTGCCATATTTTGATAATTTACTACAAATAGCATCATTCCGTCTGGAGTTAAAGCTACGGATGAAGGATCGGACAATGTCTTAATTTTTTTGACCAGCGCAAAATTCTTTTCGTTATATACGTAAATTTTATTTTTCTTGCCAGATGCCACATAAAAATATTTTACCGGTGCCCCCGACGGAGAAAAAGCAACGGAAGTAGGATTCAATCCGGTATGTATATTTCTTACAACCGAAAATGTAGATACGTTTATTATCGAAATAGACGAACCGCCGGCATTAGTTACTATTATTATCTTTCCGTTCGGAGAAATTGCGATTCCCTGAGGTTCTTTTCCGACTCTTATTCTCTTGATAACGGCATTTTGAACGGTATTTATAACGTCTACGTCGTTATCGTGTATATTCGTTACGAACGCGTATCTGGAGTCATGCGTAAAAACTATATTTAAGGGCGTTCCTCCGGTATGGATATTTAAAGCTTTAGTTAATGTCGACATATTTAAAAGGCTTACGTTGCCGGAAGCCGTATTTGAAACATAAGCAAAAGTCAGCGAAGGGGCAATAGCGACCCCTGTCGGATGGACTCCGACCTTTATTGCAGCTACGACCCCTTTAGTGGCCATACTCACTACGGATACCGTATCGTCGTCGGCATTGGTCACGAGGGCATAATTTCCGTTAGAAGAAAAAGAAACTCCGTAAGGCATATTGCCTACCGGTATGTTCCTTGTCAGTCTGGGAGTAAGAAATGCATGCGCCGAAGACGTATTGATAAAAACGGTTAAACATAAAAAAAACATCGCTAAAACATAATACTTTAACTTTGACATAAATACACCCGTTATTAAAAGTTTAAATTTATTTGCTCGATTCAAATATTTTGCTAAGTTATTTTATTTATTAAGTATTTTTTTAAATTCATCCTCGTTTATTATATTAAGATTAAGTTTTACGGCTTTATCGTACTTCGAACCAGGATCGGAACCGGCGACCACGTAATCCAACTTCTTTTTAATCGTCTTTTCTATGATGCCTCCCGCCGCCTTTACTATATTTTCAGCTTCTCCTCTAGTAAAATCTTTAAGAGTTCCGGTAAAAATAAAACTTTTTCCGTAAACGGCACCGTTTTCGTTTCTGCTTTGAACTTTTGCTTTATAAGGAGAAACGCCCGCATTGAAAAGTCTTTTTATGACCTCGACGTTAGAATCCAATCTAAAAAAATTATAAATAGACCTGCCTATTTCTTCTCCTATTCCATACTTGGAAGACAGCTCTTCTGTATCCGCTTTTTTTATACCTTCTATATCGCCGAAATACCTGACTAATAAATCGGCTATATGCTCTCCGACGTGTCTTATGCCGAGCGCATAAACAAATCTATCATATGATATATTTTTAGATTTTTCAATAGAATTAAAAAGATTTTCTTCCGACTTTTCCCCAAAACCTTCAAGCCCGCTTAAATCTCCGCGCTTTAAATAATAAATATCTGCGACATTTTTTATTAAACCTTTTTCCACTAACTTATCGACTATTTTTTCGCCGAGTCCTTCTATGTCCATAGCTCTTTTCGATGCAAAATGAACGATAGCCCCCTTAATCTGGCATGGGCATGCAAGTTCATTCATGCATCTGTGGGCTGCGCCGTCTATAACGACCGAAGAACCGCAACATGGACAAGACTCAGGCAGTTTAAACGCTCCGTTATGTCTGCCTTTCGATATTACTTTAACCACCTCGGGAATAACGTCTCCAGACCTTTCTACAAGAACTTTATCGCCTATATTTATATTTTTCTTGTCTATTTCATCCTGATTATGAAGCGTAGCCCTCTTGACTACTACTCCGCCGATATTAACCGGTTTTAAAATAGCGACCGGAGTTAAAATACCCGTCCTTCCAACAGAAACTTCTATATCGATTATGTCCGATGTTTCCTGCTTAGCCAAGAATTTATAGGCGATAGCCCACCTTGGGCTTTTAGATATTTCGCCAAGTTTTTTTTGAAGTCCGATATCGTTTACTTTTATAACTATGCCGTCAATTTCAAAAGGCAGAGATTCTCTTATTTCTGCTATATCGTCAAAAAAATTTACCGCTCCCGATATACCTTTTACCAATTTTATTTTTTTATTTATGTTAATGCCTGCGGTTTTTAAAAAATTCATCATCTCGAACTGCGTATTAAAATCGGACACGTCTTTTATGGAATAATCGCCGACCCCGTAAGCAAACATTATAAGATTTCGTTTCTTTGTTATATCTGGGTCTAACTGCCTTATACTGCCCGAAGCGGCGTTTCTTGGATTCGCAAACAGGCTTAAACCTTCTTTTAATCTTTCTTCGTTAAGGCTTTTGAAAGATTTTTTATCCATCAAAACTTCTCCGCGCACCTCTATATATTCTATATCTTTTAAAAGTTTTAACGGTATCGTATTTATAGTTCTTAAGTTTGCTGTTACGTCTTCTCCGATAACGCCGTCGCCTCTGGTAGAACCTTGAACGAAAAAGCCGTTTTTATAAACAATTTCAACGGCAAGTCCGTCAAATTTGAGTTCGCATTCATAATCTATATTTTCTGCCGCCTCATATCCAAGGAATCTTTTTACTTTTGCGTCGAATTCTAAAACTTCTTCACGCGAATAAGCATTATCCAAGGATAGCATAGGGACGTTATGCTTAACCTGGCTGAATTTTTCGCTAACCGCGCCGCCGACTCTCTTGGAGGGTGAATCCTGCCTTACGAATTGAGGATATTTTCGCTCAAGATCCGATAATTCGCGCATAAGTTTGTCGAATTCAAAGTCGGAAATAACGGGATCTTCAAGCATATAATACCTGTAATTGTGATAGTTCAAGGCATCGGTAAGCTCTGCTATTCTTTGCTTTGCTTTTTCTTCCGTAATTTTACTTGCTGTATCGTCAAAATCGGAACTTTTCTTCATATATGTTGGTTAATTATAAAGAAAATTATAAACATAATAATTTGCCAAAACTCTTTTAACGTAAGTCCTTGTTTGATTAAACGGTATAAGTTCTATAAAAAGAGGCATTGCATCATTTTTTAAAAGATTGTTTTTCCAGTATGAAACGGCTCCCGGTCCTGCATTATAAGAAGCTATGGCAAGATATTTTTTTCCGTTAAACTGATCGAGAAGGGTCTTCAAATAATATGAGCCGAAACTTATATTTATATGCTTGCTGTATAGCATGGAAGGATTAAAATTATAGCAGCCGGTATGGCTTGCTATATAGTAACCGGTGGACGGAATAATCTGCATAAGACCTATTGCGTTTGCGCCGGAATAACATATGGGATTATAAAGGCTTTCCTGCCTCATTATGCCGTATATTAAATCTACCGGGATACCGTACTTTGAAGAGTATTTTTCTACATAGCCGTAATAAGGCTTTGGATAAAGAATTTCTAAAAATTTTTTATTTAAGAGCAATTGCCTATAATCGTCATTTTTAAAAATTAAAGTGAAAGCAATGTTAATGGCCGACCCGTAATATCCTTTTTTATAAAGTAAATATATCAAAAAAACGTCGAAATTTTTATTATTATCATTCATTAACGCTATTTTCCGCAGTTCTATATAAGAAAGAGAATAAATATTTAGATTCAAAAGCGCTTTTAATCTCTTAAATCTTAAATTTAAGGCATAATTATTATTTATTGCTTTTTTAAATTCGGATGCATATTTCAAAGATACAATGCTATAACTGCGGATATCGCCATTGTTCAAGACTTCCGAAGAGTAATCTGCGGCGCCGGTTATTCTGCTGACAAATATGTCCGACATAATACCGTAATAAGAATACCTTAAAATCCTCGAAGCTCTTATCAAATTAAAATAAAAAAGGGCTCTTTTTTTATAGCCTAATTTTTCAAGTATAATGCCGTACCAGAATAGAAATCTTGCCGTGTTTTGGTTTACGGAATCGTCTATAATAAAAAAAGACTTAAGCCTTTTTGCCGCGCTCAATAATTCCCCTGATTTCAGATCGTTTAAAATGCGACTCCACAAAATATTCCCGTAAATATTTTTAAGCCTTCGGTTAAGAAATCCATATTTCTCCGATATAGAGTTTAAAATTAAAAACGTTTTTTGAGTTTGCCCGCTAATGTAATAATAACGGGCTTTCAAATCTAGTATTTTTAAATTTTTTACTCCGTAATATTCATAGCATGATTTATTTTTTTCGTATTTTAAACATTTATCAACTTTATCTAAAAACAAAGAACTTTTAATATTCATCAAATCTTTCAAAATGATTAATTTTGCTTTTTTGTCTTTTAAAGCGACCGTCTTTAGTATGGCAATAGATTCTGTATAATAGGAATCATAATATAAATCTTCTCCACGTTTAATTTTTTCGGATAAATTTAAAAAAGCATTTTTTATTTTTATATGATGAATTTTGCAAAAGTAAGGGTAATCTATATAAAGCCGCTTTAAATATTTATCCGCAAGCTTATAATCTTTCAGCTTCGCATATGCTTTATATACATCGTACATTGCAAAAGAACGTACGGACGATTTTTTTGAACGTGCAATAATATATTTAAAATGGGATATTTCTGAAACATAGTTTCCCGTTTTTTCTTCAGATATAGCCAAATAAAAAATAGTGTTTTTATAAAAAACGAAATTAGGATAAGAAATTGATAGTTTCATTAGAACATAATCCGCTTTTCCGTATTCTTTAAGATTGATAAAAGACAACCCCTGATAATAAAGCGCAAAATTACCGAGCGTTTTACCTCCCCTGTGCAAATAAAGCCAAAATTCTCCAGCAGCAGTTTTATATCTGCCGGAAACAAAACTGTTAAAAGCTTTTTTAAAAACGCCTTCGTTATTGTAATTGAGATAAGGTTTTGAATTTTTACTTAAATAATCGACAAAAGAAAAAGCATAATCTGAAAAACAACAGTTAAGCAGGACGACGGCAAACAATATATAAGCTAATAAACTCGCTTTTTTCATAATTAAAAATTAAAATAACCGCTAAAAACTTCTTCGGCTGGACCGACCATATATATGCCTTTATTTATATCTCCCGATATTTTAAGCGTTCCGCCGTATAAATTAACCTTAAGCTCCTTTTCGCCCAAGTCTATTTTGCCGGTTTTTTTTATGACCGAATAAACTGCGCATGCGCCTGTACCGCACGCCAGAGTTTCGCCTGAGCCTCTTTCCCATGTTCTTACTATCACGTTTCCGTCGTCGAGCAGTTGAACAAACTCTATATTGACCCGATTAGGAAACATAGTATCGTTTTCTATAATATGTCCGTAATAATGAACATCAAAATTTTTTACGTCATCTACGAAAGTAACGCAATGCGGATTACCCATTGAAACGCAGGATACGGTAAAGTTCTTATTCTTTACGTTTATTTTTTCGTTGATGATTTCCGTTTTTTGAAAAATTGCCGGAATTTTACTTGCCTCAAACTCTGGAATACCCATAAAAACCTTTGCTTCTTTTACCGTGCCCGTTCCTTCCGCCAAAAAAACTTCCACCGTTTTAACTCCCGCAAGAGTTTCGATATTTATAATCTTTTTATCCGTAAGATGCTTATCGTAAACATATTTTGCAAAGCATCTTATTCCGTTGCCGCACATTTCTCCTTCAGAACCGTCTGCATTAAACATCCTCATTCTAAAATCCGGCTTAACCCCAAACTCTTCATTTGACGAAGGAGGCAAAATTATTATAATGCCGTCTGAACCAACTCCAAAATGCCTATCGCTGATTTTCTCCGAGAGTTCGTTATAGAAATTATTACTATACGTATTACCGACAACACAGGCAGGAATATCGTTAATGCCGTCTATATAAAGATAGTCGTTGCCGGCTCCATGAAGTTTCGTAAATTTTATTTTCATTGTTTTTCTTTTTTTAAAATCCTCCTTAGCGATGTGTTTCCCGTAGTCGTAAAACTATGGCTTATAACTATTCCGTTTTTAATAACTATATATAATTTTTCTTTAAATTTTCTCGTCGAAGTAGTAAGAATTTCATTTCCTAAATGAACGTATTTTTTATATCTGAATCTGTATTTATAAGTAACCACGCCGGGTTTAAAAGGATTTTTCTTTATAGAATAAGGCGGTCCGAACATGGAAATTATCTGCGATTTTGTCGTCGTTCCGTTTATTATTTTATCTACATTGGAAGTCGATATGGGTTTGCCCGTAATATCGCGCGTAGTCGCGCAACCCGTTAGCATTAAACCTGAAATAAAAATAACGGATAAAAATAAAATAATTACCTTAAGTTGCTTGTAAGCGTTCATTGTAAAGACCTCTTTAAAATTTAATTAATAATAAATATACATAGATTATATTAGCATTTTTGAGCTTTTTTTTAAAGGAAAAGGTGTCAAAAATAAAATCTGACACCTTTTCCTGCGAATTCCGTCCTTCCAATTTGTTACGGCGACAGAATTGAATTCCCTCACAGTACTATTTCTCAGTCGAATATCTGGGGTCGAGGGCATTTCTGACTGCTTCACCGACTAAATTAAAACTTAGGACGGTAAGTAAAATTGCAATACCCGGAAACAGCGTCAGCCACCATGCTACCATTATATAGGTTTTCCCTCGCGAAAGCATTCCTCCCCAACTAGGCGTAGGCGGCATAATACCAATCCCGAGAAAAGCTAAAGACGCCTGTATTAAGATTGCTCCGGCTATTCCAAGCGTTGCCGAAACTAAAATAGGAGCGACGACGTTCGGTAAAATTTCGATAAACATAATATAGAGGTCTGAAGCTCCCGCCGCTTTAGCCGATAGGACATAGTCTTTTTCCCTGTTTTGCATAAATTCTGCCCTGATTATTCTGGCGACGCCCATCCATGAAGTTAAGCCTATTATAATCATAATGTTTATGATAGAGGGTCTTAAAATCGCGCTTACCGCAAGAATAAGAAAAAAAGACGGGAAGGTCAGCATGATATCGACGAATCTCATTAGAAAACCGTCCGTCAAACCGGCATAATACCCAGCAAAAGCGCCTATAATTATCCCTATAAAAAGAGATATGGAAACCGATATAAAACCTACTTCTACGGAAATTCTAGAACCGTAAATGAGTCTTGAAAAAACGTCGCGTCCAAGCTGATCGGTTCCAAGGATATGCGCAAAACTCGGCGGCTGAAGTATTGCGTTTACGTTTATTTTATCCGGATTGTACGGAGATATATAAGGCGCAAATACGGCTGCCAGAATAATAAGCAAAATAAAAATCAAAGAGTATAAGGCGAGTTTATTTTTTTTAAAAGCGTTTATTATTTCGTTCATGATTTAAATCAAATTTTTAATTTTAATTATCGAATATTATAATATATAATATAGCTTTATAAAAATAAAATTTTTTTTAGGGCAACGCTCACGTCATGGGAATATATATTATAAAACGAATTTTTTTTATGATACCTATTTTAATAGGAATCACTTTAATATCATTTTTCGTTATACACCTTGCGCCGGGCAACCCCCTTACCGAACAGTTGGGTTTAAATCCGAAGGTTTCGGCTGCTTCGAGGGAGATGCTCTCAAAACTTTACGGTTTAAACAAACCTCTTTTAACCCAGTATTACGAATGGCTTAAACGGATAGTCACGCTTAATTTCGGGGTTTCTTTTACCGCAAACCATGAACCGGTCATTACCGAAATAAAAAGAACTATAGGCATAACTATTATTATAAACTCTCTTGCTATGTTTTTTATATTCCTATTTTCTATTCCTCTGGGGGTTATGTCGGCGGTTAAGCACGATTCCATCTTCGATAAAATTACCACGGTATTGGTTTTTATCGGTTTTGCGGCGCCGTCTTTCTGGGTCGCTCTTCTTTTAATTATTTTTTTCGGAATAGATTTGCACATACTGCCTATAGGAGGTATAACCTCTGCCGGTTATAATTTTCTTCCCTGGTGGGGCAAAATCGCAAATATAGCAAAGCATCTCGTCATGCCCGTATTCGTCGCCGGGTTCGGAGGTATTGCCGGACTTTCCAGATATTTGAAGGGCAATATGCTTGAAGTTTACAGGCAGGATTATATTCTGACTGCAAGAGCTAAAGGGCTTAAAGAACGGACGGTAATATACAAGCATGCCATGAAAAACGCCCTTATTCCTTTTATAACAATACTAGGGTTAAGCGTTCCGGGACTTATAGGAGGAAGCGTTATCATAGAAACTATTTTCGATATAAACGGAATGGGCAGGCTTTTCTATCAGAGCGTCCTTGCGCGAGACTATCCGACTATAATGGGAATACTCGTAATAGGCGCGGTACTTACTCTTATCGGCAACCTTTTGGCCGACATCGCTTATGCTCTCGTCGATCCAAGACTTCGAAAATAGAAAAAGTCAGATTTTGAGAAAAAGGTGTCAGATTTTATTTTCCGCAGACGAAATATTCAATTTATATAAAAAGATATTTGCGGAAAATTAATCTGACACCTTTTTCGATAGCACTATTGTTACGCAGCTAAAAACCCGCAAACGCAGTCAGGAGTAAAAGAATAAATAAATCTGACACCTTTATCCTTATCTTTATCCGTGACACCTTTATCCGTTTATCCGTATGCGTAAAATTAATCTGACACCTTTTTCTTAAGACTTCGCAAATAAATAAGCCGGCTAATTAGTCGGCATTTTCTTTGTTTTTATGCAAATCTTTACCGAAGAACATATATACGGTCGGTACTATAAATATAGTTAAAAACGTACCTATGCCGAGTCCTGCGGCTATAACCAAACCTATATCAAACCTGCTGACAGCGCCTGCCCCGGAAGCGAGAAGCAACGGTATGACGCCGAAAACCATAGCAAAAGTAGTCATCAGTATAGGCCTTAACCTTATAGATGCCGCCTGCTCTATTGCGGTTCGTTTATCCATGCCTTCTTTCTGCAAATCGTTTGCAAACTTTGTAATAAGAATGCCGTGTTTACTTACGAGACCTATAAGAGTAACAAGTCCTACTTCCGTATAAATATTAATAGTCGCAAAACCTAAACTTAAAAATATTAACGCTCCGGTAATAGACATGGGAACGCTTATCAATATAATAACCGGGTCCACAAAACTGTCGAACAGAGCGGCAAGAACAAGATAAATAATAATCAGGGAAAAGAAAAAAGTTACGATCATAGCAGAACCTTGCTGAACGAACTGACGAGACTGACCGGCAAAATTATACGAAAAACCTTTAGGGAAAATCTTTTTTGACGCTTTTTCAAGGAAACTTAACGCCTGTCCTATAGTAACTCCCGGTTTGGGTATAGCAGAAATAGTGACGGAATTGAGCTGATCGAACTGGTTTAACGATTCCGGTACAGTAACGGTTTTAAAGCTTACAAAACTGGAAAGCGGTACCATATTGCCGTTTGAAGCCTTAATGTAATAATTTTTTAACAAATTTTGGTCAAACCTGTATTTTTGGATTACCTGAGGTATAACCTTATAGCTGTAACCGTCCATTTCAAACCAGTTTACATATTTTTCGCTCAACATAGTAGAAAGCGTATCGCCTATCGTAGCCATATTAATACCCATACTCTGCGCCTTATTTCTATTTATGATAATTTTTATCTGCGGTTCATCGTACTTTAGGTCTTTGTCCATATACAAAAACAGCCCGCTCTTCATGGCTTTTTGTTCGAGCTTAATAGCAACGCTTCTCATTTCAAGATAATTATCCGTAGATGTTATAACAAACATAACTGGAAGACCCTGCGAACCCGGAAGGCTCGGAAGCGCAAACGCCGCAAGTTGTAAACCCGTTATAGAATTTAGTTTTTCCTGTACCATAGGGGTAAGCTGCATCTGGGTTAATTTTCTCTGACTCCACGGTTTAAGAATCATACCCGATATTAAGGTATTATTGCCTGAAGCTCCCAATGCCATAAAATACCTGTTCATCTGAGGAAAAGAATCATAAATATGCCCTATCTGTTTTGCGTAATGTTTTAAATTTTTATAAGTCGAAGTGGGCGACGCCGTACCTTGTACGAAAATGACGCCTTGATCTTCCGTGGGGGCAAGTTCGCTTTTTGTGGTAACAAACAAAAAATATGCGGCGGTTAAAACGACTATTATAACCAGCGCTACCACCGGTTTGTAATCAAGAACGCCGTGAAGTATTTTTAAATATATATTTTTTATTTTTTCAAAAGTTACGTCGAGAAAATGGGTAAGCCCTTTTTTACCCATCCCCTCTTTTAAAAATTTAGACGTCATCATAGGAGAAAGAGTTAGGGCTAAAATTCCGGAAATAAGCACCGCTCCGGCAAGAGTAAAGGCAAATTCGGTAAATAATGCTCCTGTAAGACCGCCCATAAAACCTATCGGGAGAAAAACTGCCACTAAAGTGATAGACATAGCAATAATAGGCACGCCGAGCTCTTTTGCCGCAATAATAGCCGCGTCGAAAGGTTTTTTACCTTCTTCGATATGACGACTGACGTTTTCGACTACTATAATAGCATCGTCCACGACCAAGCCTATAGCAAGGACAAATGCGAGAAGCGTTAAGAGATTGATAGAATAATTAAGATAATACATTATGAACAGGTCGCCTATAATCGATAAGGGTATAGCTATTACCGGAATAACAACGCTTCTTGCAGAACCGAGAAATAAAAATATAACTATTATAACTATTATAAGGGTTTCTACGACCGTTTTAATAACTTCGTTAATAGAACTGCTTATAAAAATAGTTCTGTTAAACGCAATCCTAAGTTTCATATGAGCAGGCAGCTGTTTTCTTAACGAAGGAATCATACCTGTAAGTTTTTTTACTACGGTCAACGGATTTGCGGTAGGGGTAGTAAAAATACCCATAACAACGGCTCTTTTACCGTTCATTATGTTTCCGGCGTCATTGCTTACGGCTCCCATTTCTACCGTTCCTATATCTTTAACCCTTATCAAAGTGCCGTCGTCGTCGGCAACGACTAAATTTCTAAACTGTTTAACGGTTTTAAGCATAGTGTCTGCCGAAATATTAACTTGAATGTAATTTCCTTTTGTGTAACCGTTAGAAGCTATATAATTATTATTTTCAAGGGCGCTTGATACTTCCGTCGGCGTAACGTTAAATTCCGCCATTTTTTTTGGGTTGAGCCATATCCTCATGCCGAACTGTTTATTGCCGTTAATCTGAACCTGGCCGACTCCGCTTACCGCCTGAATTTTAGGCTGGACCGCCCTGGTTAAATAATCCGTAATCTGAGAACTTGACAGCGTATTAGAGGTAAATGCCAGATATAAATAAGCAAGATTGGTAACACTAGTCTTTGTAATAACGGGAAGTTGCGACTGCTTGGGCAGCTGATTTAGTACGGAATTAACCTGTGAAAGCACCTCGGCAAGAGCGGCATTAGGGCTAAAGTTTAATTTCATAAAAACCTGGATAGTGCTTACGCCTTCGGTGCTAGTCGAAGTCATATAATCTATACCTTCAGAAGAAGCAATAGCTCTCTCCAAAGGCATTGTAATAAACCCCTGCACTACCTGCGCGCTTGCGCCGGGATATGCCGTCTGAACGGTAATAAGGGTATCTTTTACTTTCGGATACTCCCTTAACGTCAATTCGGAAAGAGATCTCGCTCCAAGTATAAATATAACGAGGCTTATGACTATTGCAAAAACCGGTCGCTGAATAAATATGTCTGTAAAACCTTTCTTTTTTTGCGGATTTATTTCGTTCATTTAATTACCTTTTATCTATGTATTTTGCTATTTTTTTAATTTTGTTTTTGTTTTTTTATTAACTTCGGCTTCGTTTTTTATAACTACGGGTATGCCGTTTTTCAGTTTTACCTGCCCTGCCGTAACGACTTTTTCTCCGGCTTTTAAGCCTTTAAGTATAACTACGACTCCGTTTCTTTCTTCTCCAGCCTTAACATAATCCGTTTTTACGATATTTACGCCTTTTCTCTTAACGACTACATAAACGAAATCGCCGTATGGATTATAAGTTACCGCAGTCGCCGGAACCGTTACGACGTTATGTATAATGGGCAGAAAAACTCTTCCGGTCACGAACATTCCCGGCCTTAAATACATTCCCTTATTGTTTACGACAACTCTTGCGGTAATATTGCGGGAAACGGTATTTACGTCTATGCTTATAGTTTTTATTCTGCCGTAAAAGATTTTATTATATGAATCTAACTTAATCTTAACTTTTTGATTTACCTTTAAACTATGCAAATCGTTTTGCGGCATCGTAAAATCTATATAAATCGGGTTGATAGAATAAAGAGGTATTATATTTGCCCCTGGTTTTATGTACTGACCGAGATTTACAGAACTTGAATTTCTAATCCCCACTATTCCGGAAAAAGGCGCCCTTATAGTCATATCGGCTATGGTTACTTCCGACTGTGCGATTTGCGCTTCGTTCTGCCTTAATGTAGAGAGCATAGATATATACGATGCTTTAGAAACGGCATTTTGAGCATAAGCTTTTTTGTACTGCTCATAGTTAAATTTATCGGCTATAAACTGTGATTTATATTGTCTTAACTGAGCAACCTGAAGTGAATCGTCGAGAGTAACCAAAACCTGATTTTTGCGAACAAATTCTCCCGACTTAAAATATATGCCGTTGACCTGCCCTGCAACCTGCGTCGTTACGTTAACCGAATTTATAGCGGATACGTTGCCTATAGTATGTATATAAGGCTGCCAGTCTCCTATTTTAGAAACGGCTACCGACACCGAAACCGGCGGATATTTTCTTGTTTTCATAAATTGTTCAATTTTGTAATCTTTATATGCTTTGTATACGAATATTCCTCCGAAAATAACTATAAGAACAAGCAAAACTATTATGAAACGCTTAATCATATCAATACCTTTAATTTTAAAATAGATTATTAAATTATAAAATTTTTTAATTGACAATATGACTTTATAGTCAGTATAATTAGAATATAATAAATTTAAAATTCAGTCAATAAAAAACTACATAAAAAAAAATAAACTTAAACTATAAAAAATTATGAAAATTAAAAAAACTTTACTATTATTTTTTTTAACGGCTTTCGGGTCTATGTTTGTTCTCAGCGGATGCAGCTTGTTTACGCATCCAAAAAAAATTACGGTTAAAATTCCCAAGAAATTTAAATATGCGTTAAATAACGTAAATTTTAAAATAAAAAACGACTGGTGGAAAAATTTTAAAAGCAATGAACTTGACAATTTAGTATCAAAGGCGTTAAAAAACAATTTAAATTATATAATAGCTATAAAAAATATACAGGTAGCAAAAACATATGTTTCGCAAAATGAATCCAATCTGTTCCCAACCGTCAATTTTAGCTATGAAGCTACAAGAAATAAAATGGGCTATGAAACTTCCATATTTTCCGGAGGATCTTCTTCAGGTTCTAGCCCGACTATTATCTATAATCTAAATCAGGCAGGTTTAAGCACTTCATATGAATTAGATGTCTGGAACCAGGTAAATAATGCCGTTAAACAGGCAAAAGCTAACGTTTCCGTATCTAAGGAAGACGCCGACGTAGTAAAACTAACCCTTATAAGCAACGTTGCACAGGCCTATTTTCAAATACAGGCTTTAAAGGAATCCATTGTTAACTTAAAAAAAGAATATAAAGCGGAAAAAGAGATTTTAAAACTTTATGAAGTGCAGTATAAAGACGGCCTTATAAATGCAGAGCCTATAGTAAATACAAAAACAAACCTTGAAATTTTAAGAACCGAACTTAACGACTCTATAAAGCAAAAAGATATTACGCAAAATACGCTTGCATATTATCTTGGAAAATTTCCGGAAAATTTTAAGTTGTCAGTTAAGACAAACATAAAAAACGTTTTAAATTTTAACGACAACCGTTATTTTAAGTTAATACCGCCGAATATTCCGTCGGAAATTTTAACGCAAAGACCGGATGTTAAAGAAGCGGAATATAACGTTCTTGCATATGCTTATGCCAAAAAAGAAAGCCTCGCCAATTTTTTTCCGGTATTTAATCTTACAGGAAATTACGGATACGCAAGCCCAAGTTTAAATAATTTTATTACCGATGCAAACAGCGTTTGGAATTTCGGATTAGACATTCTTGCGCCGATATTTAACTATAAAACAAATATAAGCATATATAAAAGGTCTAAACTGCAATATCAGCAGGCAGTATTGAACTACAGAAATACCATAATAAACGCATTCAGCGAAACCGACAGCGACCTTGCAGATTTTCAGAAAGATATGCAAACATTGAAAAGTTATGAAAAAAATTACCATTATGCCCTAAAACTTTTCAATATTTATAAAGTGCAGTATAAAACGGGAATTTCTTCTAAAATAACTTATCTTACCTATAAAGAAAATTTACTTAATTCAGAGTACAACCTCATCAATCAAAATTTATTGGTTAAAGAAGATGTTATAAACGTTTACAATGCTCTCGGCATGGGATTAAAAGATTAATACTCCGGCAAATTCCTTAAATCTTTGCCAAGGTCCATGTAAAGTAAAAGTTCCATAATTTTTTGGGCATGGTCTGCAAACCTTTCATACTTGCGCGCTATAAAGATATAGGTTATATTATTTTCCAAAGTATTTAAATTTTTTATCGAATTATTTATTATATCCACGACTATCTTATGCGAAAGTAAGTCTATAACGTTTTCGTCTTTTATAATGACGTCTTTAAGCCCTAAATTTTCTTTAACGCCGTCCGAAAACATCTTTATGGCCATTTTAAGCATCTCGTCGTCCCTTCCCGCAACATCTTCAAAATATGAATAAACGCATTTAAATTGTTCCGAAAATGAGGGTCCGTCCGTAAGTTTTAACCCAATTTGGCATATCGAAGCGCATAAATCTCCCATTCTTTCAAGATCGGTTATTATTTTCATGGTGGTTGTTATAAACATTAAGTCCGCCGCCTCAGGCTGGTATAGAGCAAGCAGTTTTATACAACTTTCGTTAATGCCCACTTCAAGCGAATTAACTTTTAAATCGTTTTTAATAGTTTGTTCCGCAAGGTTTTTATCTCTTTCAAATAAAAATTTAGTTGCGCTACTTAACTGACTTACAACTATTTCTCCCATCTCAACGACACTGTGTTTCAATTTCATCAACTCATTATCTAAAATATTCACTGCAACCCCTCTTTTTATATTTATTTTTAATATCTGCTTGTTATAAAGTTTTCCGTTCTTTTGTCTTTAGGTCTGGTAAAGAAATTCCCCGATTCGTCGAATTCAATAAGCTCTCCGTCTAAAAAAAACCCGCTGTAATCTGAAATTCTGCCGGACTGTTGAACGTTGTGACTGACGACTATTATGGTATAATATTTCTTAAATGAATTAATTAAATCAAGTATAATACTGGTTGAAACAGGGTCAAGGTATGCCGTCGGTTCATCCATTAATAATATTGAGGGATTGGTTGCTATCGCCCTTGCAATGCATAATCTCTGCTGCTGCCCTCCCGAAAGAGATAAAGCAGATTTATTAAGTTTATCTTTGACTTCATCGTAAAGACCTGCATATTTAAGGCACTTTTCTACCCTTTCTACAATAAAATCCTTATTTTTTATGCCGTGAATTTTTAATCCGAAAGCGACGTTTTCAAATATAGATTTAGGAAACGGGTTAGGGTTTTGAAATACCATACCTATATTTCGTCTCAATTCCACAACGTCAACCGATTTATCATATATATTTTTTCCGCCTATCAAAACTTCGCCTGTAAGTCTGGCGCCCTCCGTATAATCATTCATCCTGTTGAGCGTCCTTAAAAAAGTAGATTTGCCGCAACCCGAAGGGCCTAAAAGCGTGCATACGGAATTTTTTTTAAAATAAAGATTTATAGATTTTAGAAGATGATAATTACCATAATAAAAATTTAAATCCTTTACGTTTACTATTATATTGTCTTTATCGCCGTCAACAGAATTTATCGGCTTTAAGTCATTTTTATCATTTGGCATAAAATTATTATTCCTTTTTTTTGTTTTTATAATATATATAATTTATAGAATAAATTTTTTAACTAAATAGTTTATCAGCCTCAATCCTATATCTAATAAAAATATAAACATCAATAAAACTACCGAAGCCGCTTCTGCTTTATAATGCAGTATTCTTGAAGGTTCATGAATATATATAAATATCAGCATAGCCATGTCTCCTACCGCTCCTCCAGAGCCCGTAACTCCGGTAGGCAGACCTGTATTATAATAATTTGTAAATAAAAGCGGCGCCGTCTGTCCGATTATATTCATAACTCCGAGCAGTATTCCTATAAATATGCCGCCAAGAGCCGCCTTCAGTATGACCGATTTTGTAGCCTGAAATTTAGTTGCCCCAAGAGCAAGAGCGCCTTCTATGTAACTTGCAGGAATCTGATTAATCGCCTGTTCTGTAAGAAGCACTATAATAGGCGTCATTATAAAACCAAGCGTAAATCCTCCTGCAAGAGCCGAAAATCCAAAATGAAAACCAAAACCGGCATTAGTGGAAAATATATAAAATCCCACGATACCCCATACTATAGAGGGTATTCCTATCATAAGTTCATTCAAAAGCCTTAAAAAAAAGTTTGTTCTTTTTTTTCCAAAAAGAGATAAATATAAACCTGCCCCGACTCCTATGGGAATTGCAAAAATAGAAGCTATTACTACAAGATATACGTCGCCTATAATGGCGTTTAATATACCGCCCTCTGCGCCGATAGGAAAACCCGTAGGCAAAGTAGATATAAAATTCCAGTTAAGATATTTATATCCTATGGCGATAGCTTTATAAATAATATGAAAAACCGGAAAAGCTCCGATTATAAATGCTGCCGTCGCAAAAAGAAATGCAATATTATTATATATTTTTTTTCTTTTAAGATAACCTTTATCTATCGGAAAAACCGGGTCATGTAATTGTTGTTCCATTATAGGATAATTAATTAAATTATTTATTGATATAATATGTAAGCG